>JAJYFX010000009.1 GCA_021785315.1 Actinomycetes bacterium
GACGAACATTGACCTCATCGCTGTTTACTTGACCGGAGTCGCAACCGTCCTGCTTTTGGCAATTCCGTTCATACCGGGCCTTAGAGATATTCCCCGAGTAGTCCCCGTTCACAAGGCGGTTTGGCGCAAGTGGTACAAAAGCACCGAAGAAACACCGTCTGACAACGAGGCTCAGTCGCTTACCTGAAATAGCACTGGCTGTTCGTGCTTCGGATATTGCGGAAAAGACAATTTGACGCTGGACGAGATTCGTTGATTCTTTCACGCATTCCGGCCAAAGGAACGAGACGATTAGCAAGCATTGCCGGCAAATTACAAAAACGCAATTACTGAACTATTTGGTGGTTAGCATCTACTTCAAGATAGTGGTGCGGATTAATAGAGTTAGGTGCTGCATTGTTTCCAGAATTCTCTGAGAACACGATCCTATCGGTGTCAGAATTAGGCGAGTTCGTGAAGGCCGCCCTCAACATGAGTTTCGGCACGGAAGGACTTTGGGTTAAAGGTGTTGTGGCGTCGTATTCACCTCATACATCGGGACATCACTATCTTGACCTGCAAGAATTCGGCGACCTAGGCTCAACGGCTCCTGTGGCGACGGTTAGCTGCGTCATTTGGAAGACCCGAGCCTCGTATTTGGTGCACCAAATCCAGTCAACGCCACTTGGCAATATCAAGAATGGACTAAGCCTGGTGGTGCGCGTAAAACCTAATTTTTGGCCCAAAGGAGGAAGACTTTCATTTCAAATAGAAGATATTGACCTCGGGCTGTCACAGATTGCAAACCTGCAGGAAAAAGAGAAGATCCGAGCAAAACTCCGGCAGCTTGGCATATGGGATCACAACCGCCGGCTCGAAGTGCCTGTAGTTCCGCTAAGGGTCGGGCTCGTTACCGCCTCGGGAAGCGCGGCCGAAAGTGACTTCCTGGGAGAACTCAAAAGAAGCGGATTTGCCTTCAAGGTTACGTACCGACCGGCCTCGACCGCCGGAGATGCGGCCCCACCGCAAATATCTCGTTCTATCCAAAAACTTCAAAATTCGGACCTGGATCTCATCTGCCTGGTGCGGGGCGGCGGATCAATGTCTGACCTGTCAGTTTTCGACACAGAAGAAGTCGTCACGGCGGTAGCTGCCAGCTCGATACCTATTTGGGTCGGAATCGGCCACTCTACTGATACCACGCTCGTGGAGGAGGTGGCCAACAAATACCTCGACGTCCCGCAAAGCGTGGCCCGGGCCGTAGTCGCTAGAATTCAGGACTTCCTAGTTCAGATCGATCAGCTGAACCAAAGAGCGTATAATCTAGGGCGCTCCAAGGTGGAAACAGCCCGGCTTCAAATATCAGAAATATCTCACCTGGCAGTGCGCAAACCCATAGAACTCATTCACGGCCACAATGTGCGGCTGAGTCAATACGTTGAACGCATAAAATCCAGCGCCCAATTATCTGTGACAAGCGCCAAGTCAGAGATCTCCAACAGCCAACGCCTTTTGTCTGCCGCGGCACGCTATCAAGTCATGGACCAGGGACGACAAGTAACAATACTGGCAGAACTGCCAAAAGCTCGGTCGCTGTCAGTATTGCGCAGTCAAGCGCATGTCCTGGATCTCCTCGAAAGCTCTGCCCGGGCAAGCGATCCGGAGGAAATGTCAAAGAGAGGATTTTCACTCCTCGCAAATGAATCAGGCGCATTGATCAGAACTATCGAGAAAATCAACGTGGGCCAGAAGATAAAGGGTATTGTCGGCCATGGTAGTTTTATCGCTACCGTGAATGAGACGAATTCAACTAATGAGGATAACGAACGGAGTGGTGCTGGTGCTTGAACCTGCCGGCAATGAACTTGGATATGTCGACGCACTCAACGAGCTGCGTGAACTCGTAGAACGACTCTCTACCGAGCAGGACATAGATCAATTGGCCAAAGAGGTCGGCAGAGCTAAGGAACTAATAGATTTTTGCAGATCCAGAATTAGTTATGCCGAACTCGAGATCAACCAAATCCTGTCCGACGATGCGAGCGAAGAGCCATCCTGACCAATGATCTCGTTCGAGATGGGATATAGCCACTAGTGGTTGTCGCCCAAGCCAGTCCAGAAAAGCTGGCTGGCGGCAGATGAGTTTGTCGATCTGGCAATGCCCGCTGAGAGCTAATCGAAAGGCAAAATTCCGCCAGATCGATCAGTCGAACCAAAATACAGCTCGATCATCAGCCGAATTTCTAAAGCTCAAGATACCTTGAGCGAGATATCGAGGGACTTCACAGAGTGAGTTAAGGATCCGGCCGAGATATAGTCAACACCAGTTACCGCAACTTCCCTGACCCTCTCGACAGTCATATTCCCGCTCGCCTCAAGCTTGGCCCGGCCGTTTGTGATCTTCACGGCTTCAGCCATCATTTCGGTGGACATATTGTCTAGCAGGATTGCGGGAACCCCAAATTGCAAAGCTTCTCTCAATTCTTCTAAGGTTTCAACCTCAACCTCTACAGCCAAGAAATGGGGTGCCGACTTATTTAGAAGTTCCAGAGCCTTGGTTATTCCTCCGGCAGCCTTGATGTGGTTATCCTTGATAAGAATCCCATCGAATAATCCGAACCGATGGTTCTGGCCGCCACCAACCGTAACTGCGTATTTTTCGAGAAATCGTAGCCCTGGGGTGGTTTTACGCGTATCAAGAATTTTTGCCTTGAATCCCTTTGTCTCGGCTACAAATTCCCTGGTCCTAGTGGAAATCCCCGAAAGCCGCTGGAGCAGGTTTAGCGCCACTCTTTCACCGCCCATTATCTTGCCCAAGTCGCCTGAGACTTCCGCGATGACGTCTCCCTTTTTAACCTCCTGGCCTTCCTCAACAAACCGCTCAACGCTTATCTGGTCGTCGACCAGGCTGAAGGTTCTGGCCACCACTGGAAGACCGCAGATGATCCCGTCTTCCTTCATCAGAAAACGGCCCCTTCCCAATATCCCAGGAGGTACCGTGAGAATCGTGCTTATATCTCCATGACCTATATCTTCTCTGAGCCAAGAACGGAGACTCTCATCGAGAATGTTCATATCGATTTCCATATGAAAGCGACTTCCCTTCACTGTTGATTTACCAAAGAAATGTAATGCGCTAATAATAGGACAAAATCACCTAGCAGCAGAACCCGGCCACCTGCACAAATAAACCTGAGCCCCAGAAAAGCTATCTGCGTCGTCTAGCCTCAAAGCACCGAAACGAATGTGGGCAAAAGCTGGCTAATAACTACTGCGTTCTGAGCTGGCAGAATAGATGTTAGTTAGACTCAGGGAACCTAACAACAAATAGGGCCTAAAAGTTATTTTCTATCTACCGACCTCCGGGGCACCAATTTTGTGCCCAATGATAACAATCTTGTCCCAAGTGCCGGACTTCCGGCCGTCGCCATGTTGCCTCGCGGCCTTGAGCACTGTGGGCTGATTGACGACAAAGCGCCACTTCCGGGTCAATTCAAGAGAGCCAATCCAAGTGGAAAGCCTCCGGCGCAGGTTCATGCCAAAGGAGTCAGCGCCATCTGCCTGCAGGCCAAAGTCGGCTTCAACAACGGCATGCGGAGGATTCGGATCTAGGTTGTCGCGAGTTAAATCAACTCTCGCCTTAGCTCTGGATACGTTACAAGTTGCCGCTGATGAAATTGCAACTACATCGAGCTCTGGATCGCGCGGCGCGCAATCACAGCTCGCAGGACAAGTCCGCAGCTTTGAGCAAAATGGTGTCGAATTGACAATCAGCGTTCCGCGGACAGACCCGCAACCGGAAAAGGGTCAGAAAACCCAAGGCCGTTCATCGGTTGCAAAAGACTTTTATCATTACCGATGCTTACAAATTCATGTCTGGCCGAGTTTGGGCGGAACCCCTTAGGAACCATAATGCACCCATGAGGCTTGCCAAGCTAACCACCCCCATACCGAGCAGAAGCGTAGGAAGCACCACAAACGTGACGAGCGAACCAAAGACCAGCGGAGCAGATACCTGGACCGCTCGATTCACTGCAGTGCGCAGCCCAACAGCTAGGCCTTGATCCTGTCTAGGAGTGGCCTTGGATAGAAGGCTGATCAACGACGTTTGGGAGAGCCCATTACCTACCCCAAACACCACCTGGCATATCACCTGGGACATAAAGGATGCAAAGAAGGGAACCGCCGTAAAGGCTAAGGCCATTCCAAATAGGCTCAAATACAAAAGCCTTTCGGCTTGAAATCTTCGATGCAAGAGACCGGTCATTGCCGCTGCGCCAGCGCTTGCCGCCGAACCCAGGGAAAGTACAATGCCTATGTCCAGCGGGCTCCAACCCAAATGGTGCAAATAAACCACGTAGAAAGAGTTTCGTATTGCTATAAGTCCCAGACGAACCACTGAGCCGATGATTAGCAGACGGAATGCTGGCATTCCAAGCAGCCTGAAAGCTCGTCCAAAATGGCGGCTCGCCTCGATTGGCGCTTCTTGCGGCGATGAAGAAGCAGGCGGAATCTCAGAACTTACTGAAACATCGCGCACGGTAACAGAAAATGCGACCGCCGCAATTGCACCAGCGGCGACGAAAAACGCCAGAGTCATGTTGGCGCGCGAGACGAGCACTCCAGCCAGGAATGGCCCGCCAAAATTGCCAACCTGGGCCGACAAGCTCAGCCACCCGATTCGACGAGCTCGCCTACTCCCCTGTTCGCGCTCTCTTGTGACCGATGTCTGAGCTCCAATCCATGCTGCGGACCGACCGAGTCCAGCAACCATCTGCCAAAAGCCAAATAACCAGACGTTGGCAACCGAAATGCTAAGTATCGTAGCCACCCCAGCGGAAATAGCTCCGATTAGAACTACATGTCGGCTACCCAGCCGATCAGCGGCCGCCCCAATAGGAATTGCGAAAAACATGGGCGCAACTGAAACAGCAGCGACGTCAGCACCAATGGCAAACGCAGATCCATGCATCCGCAACACCCACAAAGGAATAAGAAGCATGACCATCGACTGCGAAACCCGCTGTCCGATGCCAATGCTGAATACCAGATTTGCGGAACGACGACCGATGTCAGGCCCCTTAACTATTGCAGATCGGCATAGCTTCTAACGCTGCAATCATATTTCGAATTCTTTTGCGTCAGCTCATCTTTCGGATTTCCCTCAGGGACAATCCAGGCAAGTGCCGCAACCGCGCCGCCACCAACTCTGAACCGCTTTCGAAAGGAGTCCGGTCGTAATGTTTCCCCGAGGAGATGCAGCGAAAAGATTTATTAAGCTCTTGAACTGGTCCTTTTGATCTGAGCTTGCCCCTTCTTTTGTTGCACCGCATACCGCGAGTAGCCGAAAGTTACTAATAATAGCGCAGTGACAAGGTACATCAGGGAGAGCGCCGAACTGTCAGAGCCCGCATAAACGGCATGAATCCAGATCATGATCAAAGCGATGACACTGAACCTGTGAACGTTCAACCACCCACGCTTCCCGTATCCAATTTTGAGTCTTGCTGAAAGCCCGGTCAGCAAACCGGCATAAAGCCCCATTGTCCCCAGGGCAACTGGAAGCGGTCTGTACGCCGAACGCAATGGGATGAATGCGCCAACCAATCCAACCTTGGCATATGTGTCGAGCACAACCGCCATGATATGGAGGGCCGTGAAGCTGAGGGTAAAAACAGCCAAAAGGGTATGGAACCTCATGCGGGTGATGGGGTGCAGGAACTTGATCCTGTGCCTCGAGGGGTGAGAAAGAAAAAGTCCTGTCATTGCCAGAAACCAGAACAGGAGATATGCGGTAATACCGCTAGCTCTCGCGATCAGCCATGGGGCCATCCTCGGCTGGTCCAGATAACGGGATTCAAAAACAGTTAAAAGGTAGCCGATCGCAATTGCGTTCGCGGTGACAATTACGAGCGTGAACAGGTCAGCAACCAGCGAGTGCGGCTCATCTTCATCTAGGTATTCGTCAACCGGGTTTTCTCTTGCGCCGTCTGGTTTAGTCACCCAAAACTCTCTATTTTTCTGAGCAATAACCCGAAGACAAATCTCATCGAAGCCTGCCATCCCAAATGACGTACTGGTCGATTAACGAATTCGTGAACGCCTGTCCGTAATCAGTTATCCATGCGGCGGATATGTTTAGGGATTCCGAGACACCTTTTATGCGATCTGGGCCAAGTAGGAATAATGATTTTGACCAAACTTCCGCTTCAGCGGGGTCCTGGGCAACTACCGTAACGGCTGCCAGCCCTTTCCCGCCAGGTTCACCCGTATTCGGGTCGATGAGGTGATGCCTCAGCTCACCATTTTGCCACCAACTCCTTACGGCGGTGGACGAGGTGCAAACAGCAAGATCCAAAAGCCTCAATACCAGCACTGGATCACCTTCGGGCTGGAATGGATTTTGAACGCCAATATTCCAGCCGTTCATCGTCGGTCCGTATCCGGAACAGATGCAGTCTCCGCCAGCTTCGATCAGGAATTGCGAATGTCCAGGTTGGAGGGCCGCCGCTGACCATCTGAGCGCAAGCCCCTTGCCTATACCACCCAGGTCAATAGGAAGCTCGCCGACACGGACTAGATTTCCCGTTTTGAACTCGGGACTCCATTCCGGCAATGGATCTCGCACATGAAGGGTTCGATCTGACTTTGACTCCGGCATGCCTTCGGTCCAGGAGTTCTTGTACCCAAGCGACACGAGATCTGTCAGAATCCTAGGATCGAACAGAAAGCCTGTGAGTTTGTAGGCCTCGTAGGCATCTTGGATGGCCATGAAGCACCGGGGCGAGACCTTGTGCCACGATTGAGGTGACTGGTTAATTTGAGATAGATCGCTGGTTGGACTGAATCTGGTGCAAGCGGTTTCTGTATCCGAAAAAACAGCCTGTACTTTCAGAAAACTCTCTTGTAAATCTTGATCATCCCTCACTTGACAGGCCGACACTATGACCGAGGTTGCCATCGACCGGAAAGAGCCGATTACTGGTACCATGTGAGTCTCAACCGAGGGCACGTGACGCCCCAGTGGAGCCGTGGGTTGGAGGTGGTGCTGTCGCTACTGTTCTCCGTGGATTGGACTGGCTTCGCGTCACAGGGGGTGAACTCTGGCTTCCTCCTGTTATTTGCGGAGCAGACCCCGCCGATGCCGCGCCACTCAGCTGTTGAATCTGACCTTTCAACTGGGCAATCTGTGCTTGAAGCCGTGCAATCCTCTGCTGCTCTTCGCGTTGCTGCGGACTGGCCTCGGTGGCGGCTAACGACTGCGTAGTAGGTGTGATGTCGGCCGCTTTCGCACCTGAGTTACTGTAGGTTGGGTAGCTGCGATTTAGGATGTTGGCGACGTAAATTGTCGACAGCACACCCAACCCCGTTGACACTGGATACAGCACCACCAACGGCACATATTTCCTCAGCTTCGTCTGCTGCACCTTAGAGAGCTTCATTCGGCCTCAGTGATAGCTAGTCATCCGTCTTATGTGCCATGGTAGTCGTCACGCCGCCGCTGGTGCCAGGGAGTGTGGTTGTCGCGTGATCGCCAGAGTCGTCAGAAGTGCCATCGTCTGCTTTGGCCGAACTTGCCCCGGTTGTCGCGCTTGTTGGCGGTACCTCCGATGCCGGGGAATTCCCAGCGAGAAAGGCAGCGTTGCCGTTGGCGTTGTCAATCGCGGGAGCGGGCAACCGCGACGCCAGAGTGGATTTCGCGGAGTTCAACTCCGACTGAAGCTTTGCCTCTTCGTTTGAAAGCCTGCCAAGTGCGGCGGCCGTCGGATCCTGGGTCGTCGTGGTTGAAGAGGTCGTCGTTGACGCATCCTGGCCAACCGGCAAAGAGGGCGGAGCTACCACGCTCACGGCGTGTATGGCTGTTGCAGACCCTGCCCCTATACCGATTGCAGCGGCCAATTTGATAAAGCCTGTTCTTGTAAGCAAATTCAACCTCCAGCTTCGATGTATACAGTCTCCAAGACCCAAATTCGTTTGGGATTATGCTGGTATTAGAATTTTCTTAGCTAGCTCGCCTCTGGCCGGATGTTTGGCAGAGCCCCAGTCTGGCTTGCGCTTCTAGCTGGAATCGTCTTTTTGCCGCATGTGCTCTCGCTGAGCTCCGACACCAAACGACATGCAAGCGCAAAGAGGTCGTTTAAACCAGCTGCAACCACGATCCCCGCCTATGTGGCATGGCGATAGCCCGACCCCGACCGGAGAGTCACCTAGGATTGGGAGCAGACCAGGGGAATTTGGAATGGAGCGTCCGAGCGTAATATGTAGATGCGCTGTTCACTTGCACTCTTTAGAGCGAAAACAGAAACACGCTTGGCTCCCGTCTGGCCGAAGGCCATTTCAACCAGATAATAAAGTTCAGTTCGCCGTTGGCACCAGACGAGCACGAATCCGATCTATCGCTATACGAGGTGCAATTTCTGTTCCGGTTAAGGGGTGCATCCGCAATGGAATGGAAATCATGGCGTAGCTACAGCAGCTAGCTGCAGCACGCGCCTGACCGAGTGCCCAGCCCTCGTTAATGCGAAATGCTGGAAATTCCCCAAGTCGCGAATACAAAAGATATCGAAGCCACCAGGATGCACCGCAATTATTGTCCTTGGAGTTCCCAAGTCAAGGCTGCTTCCAATTCCTAGCGAGTCGGCCTCACGGATTCCTCGATAAGCGAAGCCGGTAAAATGGCACCCGTTCCGAAACGTTCCTTGATTTTTGCCACGCTTTGAGAAAGCGCCATTCCGCGCTGACCCTGCTCATCGTCAAGCATCAACTGCTCTGCTCCCTCTTTTTTCAGGTTTGACATCGCGACACCTAACAATCGGATTCCATGGTCGTTCGAACCCTTAGGAAACAGCTGCCTCAAATGACCTAGAATCTCTACGCCTGAATCGGTGGCAGACGACAAAGTAACTGACCTTGTGATTGTGTGAAAATCACCAAATCGGATCTTCAACGTTATCGTCCTTGCGGCCGCCTTGTTCTTCCTCATCCGATTTGCCACGCTTTCCGCGAGCCTCACCAGCTCGTGGTCAACTTGGCTCATCTCGTAAAGATCGGCGGGATAGGTCTGATCGTGACCGATCGACTTGCGACGCGAACCTGATGTTACTGAGTCGGAGTCACCCCCGCTTGCCAGAAGCCGCAGGTGCGGAGTGGCCTTCCCGAAAATAGAAGTCAAAGTAGCGTCGGGAATTCTCAGCAAGTCCCCAATTCGCTCGACCCCGACCGACCGCAATCGCTGATAAGTCTTGGGACCGACTCCCCACAGCTCCCTGACAGAAATTGGATCGAGAAACTCTTGCTCTCCACCGGGCCATACCACTACAACACCTTTCGGAACTTCCACGATTCCTCCACTAATGGCAGGCTTTGCCCGGCGAGATGCTAACTTCGCGACCTGCTTGGTCGTGCCCACCCCCACGCACACCGAGAGGCCAAGCTCTTTCCAAACCGATCGCCGTATCTCGGCTGCAATGGCCTGCGGCGGACCGAAGAGACGCAGGCTGCCGCTGACATCCATGAATGCCTCGTCCAAGCCCACTGTTTGTATTTCATCCGTAAAACTGCGCAACACTGCGTGAAAGCGAATGGAAATCTCCGCGTACCGCGAATAGTTGCCGTCCAGAAATACTCCTCGCGGACACAGCTGCCTGGCCTTAGTCGTAGGCATGGCGGAACGAACTCCAAAGATACGAGCCTCGTAACTCGCGGAATTGACAACGCCTCGGGGGCCGGTTCCACCCACAATGACCGGCAACCCTGCCAGGCGGGGATTATCCAGCACCTCGACCGACGCAAAGAAGCAGTCCAAATCAGCGTGAAGAATCGCTCTATTGGCTCCCCAAGGACGCTCCATATCCAAAGCCTACCCACCTACTCTTTGTCATGTTGCTTCAAGCACGGTCGACTCGCTCGCGACCCTCCTAGGCTTCCGCGAAGCCAAGATTCGAATCGGCCGGCATCAGCGAAACCGTTCTATGTCGGCGCATGGACATCGATCTGGCGCACCTGCAAGCACTTTAATATCGTTAGCTGTGATGAGCTGCATGGCGGCTATGAGCAATTGGGTTGTTCCTAACGAATCTCAAGTGCAATAAGGGGTTCGCTCACTCTCGGATCAATAGACAACTTGCAGAATCGCCGATCATTTCGCTGACGCACGCTCGCTAAGAATCTGCTGTACTAATCCCGGGTCGTCGGGAGTAATAGTCGGACGAATATGCCTGCCTACATCGAGCACCAGCGCAAGACTTTTCTTTGGCCGGCTCGTATCAAGGTTCCACCAGTGGATGAAGTCTCCTGAACCCCATATTCGCCAGCGGCGGACAGCATTAAATCCCGCCAGGGGAAGCTCGGTCACTGTCTTGATGGCGGAGTACGGAATTCGCTTAGCGCCCCAGAGGTAGTACCACCGGATCACCAGTGCATCGTCGTCACAAGCGATGCGGCCGTCATCATAAATAAAGTGACCACTCGACATCTTCACCATCCCTAAGGCTCCGCCGTTGGTAATTATTATAACGATGCCAATCGCAAGTGTCAGGGCTAAAAGCATCGCGCCAACTGACCTGGTGCGATTCAGTCCGACGAAACTTCGTGTTTGCCGATATCGTCGACGACCTACCCGCTACCACGGTTGCGGCCAAACGCGCGCCGCAACGAGGAAATGCTCACTGGACCCGATAGAAAGCGCCAGGCACTTTCGCTGCCCCACACAGTTTCCGGCGCGCCGCTTCCAAGGGTGACCGGCAGCCTGATGCTAAACCGTGGTCAAGTTTGGACCTTTCATGATTAGAGTAATGAATCAAATAGGTATCATGATTGTTACGAAGCTACGCCCCCGTAGCTCAGGGGATAGAGCATCGGTTTCCTAAACCGTGTGCGCAGGTTCGAATCCTGCCGGGGGCACGACGGGTTGCAGACAACAGTTACCTGATCATTACGGCAACAGTCCCGCCTTGGATGTCAAATATGGCGACTGGGTACGGCCATCTATTTGCTGTTGAGTCATGTCGAACTCGTAGCTTCAAAAGATGAGACGTTGTTGTCATGAAGAGCCGAAGAGCCGGAGTCAGGCCGACAGCTGTCCGGACAGAAGCGAACCAGGCCGCTACGGGCACGTTGAACAGCGCGTCTCCGCAGCGAATGCAACCCAGACTGCCATTCACAGGTCCGAGGCGTCACCCGGAGTGGAAGCCGTACTCCGCTGAGCAACCTTCCAATTACGCTCCAAATTGGCGATCAGACCTGGACTGTAGAGGCAGCGCGCCTGTTCGTAGCTATACACGCTCATATAGAGGCGGAAACGGTCCAAAGGCTCCCGGGCAACTCGCAGCGTCCGCCGGTTTCCGAGCAAAGCCGCCACGCCCGCGCCGGTGAGCATTGACGCGGCGCTCTCTATTGCCCCCGAGATCTCATCAGCCTTCACTACCTTGTCGACCATCAGCTGACCCCCGGGTTCGTCGACGTTAAAGACGCGCTCGAAAAGAATAGCTTGCCGGGCAAGCCGGTCGCCGACCACCTGCGGCAAGCGCAAAGCTGCGCACCCGGGGATAATCCCCTCCTTCCTGGCGGGAAGACTGAAGTACGAGCCGGTTTCGGCGACCACGTGGTCAACCACCAGCAGCCACTGGCAGGCGCCGCCAATGGCGAAGCTCTCCAGGGCTGCGATCCAAGGCTTCTCAGGTCTGGCGTCGGAACCGCGAACCTCGTCGTCGCGGATGCCATGTCCGCGATATATCTTGTTGAGGGCGCCCAATTCCCGCTCAATCATGAACTCAATCAGCGAAATCTTGCCCTGGTAGAGGGCCGTTAGATCAATCCCGCTGCCTAGGATACGCTGGCCGGCATACTTTGGGTGCGTCGAAACCGCTCCTCGCAGCACGCCTACCTCAATCCGGTCGTCGAGCAGGACCAAATCGACCGCCGTCTCAAGCGCACTTACCGATCGGTCGTCCTCCGCGTTCAGCACCGCGAGATTCTGCACTGTAACCGTACCCAGGGTCCCGTCACGATCGACCCTCACCGGTCCCAGATCGACGCTGCCCGTAAGCTCAAACTCCTGGCGTCGCTCCCGCGCCTCCGACGTTGGTAGCGACATGGCGTGGAGCAGGTGGAGGCCAGTGTCGCGGTTGGCAAGTACCCGCGACACGAATATTCCCTGGTCGATCTCCAGACCAACCTTATTCTTCTGAAGCAGCTGGCGCTCGGCATCGATAGCCGAACGCGTCGGGAGCACCCCGGGAAACTGCTCGGCTACACCGTAGACCAGCTCCGCGACGCGCAGATGACTTCTTCGACCTTCTGTAAGTTCGTCGTAGATACGAACGACATCCGTATCGTCCGTTATCGACATCTGGCTCATGGCAAAATGCTAGCACTACCGGCAGAACCTGTCATGCAGCAGTTTCCACGTCTCCACATCTGTACGGACGGGCCCCTTTTCCGACGCAGAAACAGCGAAGTATCGTGGTGGCAACCGGATAAGAATTGCAGAGCGGGCAATGATTGACGGCCGAAGTGGCACAAAACTAGGAAAGCGTGTATAGGCGGCGTGATCGTCGAGCAGCTTGAGATCCCAAAAGCATCGCAGAGAAAATCTGAATATTTTATAGGTATAGACAAAGAACGCCTAGCTTGGACAGGCATTGTCAACACAACCAGGTGAATCGCCGACAGTAACTGGCTCACAAACCAGAATTGCGCAAAATCGCCAAAGCCGGGAAAACGAGTGCCACGGTTTTCTGGAAGAATCGTTAGTTCATTCTCAGCTGGCTATTTGCATTTCGAGCAATGCCGTCCGGGTCGCCGGCCGCACGGCAAATAAGTCCGGCCGAGCACGTCCGCTGACAATCCTCCGAGAGGCATCCTGCGCGCACGCGCTTAAGTCCGGGATGCGCTCGGACGGCCAGATCATTAATCGCCGGCTTTGCTTCAAACGCTTGACCTGCGCCCGGATTTGACGTCGCTAAGTTGTGCGAGCAGTTCGTCGCCTCTGCGGCGAGCCTCCTTTAGGGCTGCGTCTTTTATATCTTCGTATCCCCTGATCAAGTCTGGAAGTTCAGCCACCTGGACCACAAGGTCAATAGTGCTGAGATCGAGACTCTTCAGGGCCGTTTCCATTAAGCCCATGTACCAGTTAGGAGCCTCGCGTTCCTGACGCCGCAGTTGGGAATGTGAAAATAAATCTAGAGGCGTTCCACGCAGAAAGCGCATGCGGCGTAGCAGGCGCAGTGGTCCCCGAAACCATGGCCCAAGAGCCAGCTTCCTGCTGACGCCAAAAGAGCGCAGCAGCGGAGGATGCAAATGGTAGGTCACTCGGCCGGGAGCTTCAAATGTTGCGGCCACCTGTTTTTCGAAGGAATCAGACAAGTACAGTCTTGCCACCTCGTATTCATCCTTGTATGCCATGAGCTTGTACAGGTTGGTGGACACAGCACCAGTGACAACATGGCTTTCGGGAATCGCAGCGGTCTCGCGGCCATAAACCGCGGCAACGTGGTCTAAATAGACTTCCGCCAGTTTTAGGTTCTGGTAAGAAACCAGGTCGCTTGCCTTGTCCGTGACCGAAGTGGCAATTTGATCAGGGAGTCCGGAAAGGGACTGTCGCTTTGATATTGACTTTCTCACTTGACGATCGCGAATACGGCTTAAATTTGCTAAAGGTTCAGCGATCGCCACGCTTCTGTCGAGATCCAGCGCATCTTTAACGGAGCGAGGATCAACCACCCATGTCCTGCCCCACCGAAAGGCCGACAGATTTTGGGGCACGGACACGCCGTTAGCAACAATTGCGGCTTCGATGGCCCGGGAGGAAATGGGAATTGTTC
The DNA here is from genome assembly GCA_021785315.1 of Actinomycetes bacterium. The sequence goes on from JAJYFX010000009.1 coordinate 13,803, forward strand.
CCGCCTGATACGCTGCCCCAATAGCTACGATGTTGGTCAAAAGATAGTCACCGACAATGCTTTCAGCTATCCTGCGTGCTGGAACCGCAATAAGGCGCTTATTGGAGGTGCAAGACCGAACCAGTGATAACATCGCTGATTCATCCAAACTCAGCCGCCGATTCCTTACAATCTCGCCGGTATCCATGGCGTCGGTATTGACAACAGCGACGGTGAACTCCTCGCTACATCTCGCCAGGTTCTTAGCATCCACAGCTGCAACCAGGTCGAGAGCTAGGTACACGTCAGCCGAACCCAGCCCGACCTTGGCGGTAGATAGGTCGGTCTCCGGCGTGCCGAGCACCAGAGATGACAGCACTGGTCCCCACTTCTGGGCAGCACCGGTCTGATCATAAGTGGCAACCCCGAGACCGTCAATAGATGCGGCGGTTGCAAGAATAGCGTTAGCCGTTATCACCCCGGTGCCACCGAGACCAGGTATGTAGATTGAATAACCAGAATTCCCAGGCGCCGGAAGTTCTGGTTCCTGGAGCAATCCTTCTGGAACCTGCCGCTGAACTCTCCTGTATCCAGTCTTCGGCCTCGTCTCGACTGTTACAAAAGACGGGCAATCGCCCCGAAGACACGACTCGTCTTGGTTGCACGACGAGGTATGAATCTGGGTCTTCAGTCCCAAGTTCGTTCGAACCTGAATCAGCGACATGCAGTTTGATTTGACGCCGCAGTCCCCGCATGCCTCGCAGACCCGCTCATTTATCAAAACATAACGCGATGGTGGGGGCAATTGGCCGCGCCGCTGCTGGCGTCTCCGCTCGTTTGCGCAAGATTCGTCATAAACAAGCACGGTCACGCCGTTCGTCTCCGACAAGGATCTCTGAACGTCAACAATCTTGTCAGGAGAGCAAATCTCTACAGTGGACCCAAAATGATCGCCTTTGTATCGTCCTTTGTCCTTGGTCACGAGCGCGACTCTGGAAACCCCGTCATCTAGGAGTCGCCGTATTAGGGAAGCTACCGACAGCTGGCCAACTGGATGTTGAGCGCCCGTATTAGCTATGACCCCGTTGAAGAGAATCTTGAAGGTGATGGACGCCCCTGCGGCAACACACATGGCAATATTGGGGTAGCTCGAATGAAATAGAGAGCCATCCCCAACATTCTGAAACACATGTTTTTGCTCGGTAAATGGAGCGAGACCTATCCAAGGAAGGCCCTCTCCACCGTATTGCGTCATCGCTTCGATATGTCGCGGCTCCTCGATGATCGAGGCAAAACTATGACAACCTGGGCTACCCCAAGCTGTTGCGCCCTCAGGCAACTGGGTCGAAACACTGTGCGGGCACCCAGAGCAGTAGTTGGGAGTGCGTCCGCGCATTATGGGCACGCTCCGCGACTCGGCCTTTCCAATCCTTGCAAGCGCGTCAACCAGGGGGCGCTCGAACTCCGTTTTCGCAAAAAGGAAATTGCCTAACAATTTCAGAATTAGATCGGAATCAAACCCTCCCTCCACGGGAAATAGCTCGCTGCCGTCAGCCAGGTGCTTTCCAAACACCGGGGTTGTGTCGCCCCAAAGATGCAAGGCCGCTCTCAGATTCGTCTCCAGCAGATCTCGCTTCTCCTCCACAACAAAGATCTGGT
>JAJYFX010000260.1 GCA_021785315.1 Actinomycetes bacterium
ACGGAGCTGAATCGCATTGCCGAGCCCTTCTCGTTGTCTAGCTATATCGCGTATCTGACCACGTCGTTGTGGATTCATGCGAAATTCTTCGCATCAGTACCCCTACAAGCTAGGCAGGGCAAGGTTTCAGAATTGAGTACAGACTGTTACCACATTGTTAAAACTCTCGATCGACACGCAGCTAGATGGCGTCGGTGCCTCTTTCGTTCGTTCTGACGCGTACCAGTTCATCAATCGGTACCGTCCAGATCTTTCCGTCGCCGATCTTGCCCGTCTGCGCTGCCTCGACAATGGTGTCGATGACCTGCTCCACTTGAGAGTCGTCCAAGGCTATTTCAATGCGAAGTTTTGGCACAAATGAGACCTGGTATTCCGATCCCCGATAAATTTCTGTGTGCCCTGACTGGCGGCCGTAGCCCTGTGCTTCGGACACTGTCATTCCTTTGATATCAAGACGATCTAGAGCCTCTTTGACGTCGTCCAGTTTGAATGGCTTGATGACAGCGACCACGAGCTTCATGACTCTCCTTCGAAATCAATTTTCATCCTGGTGGGGAACTTTCGAATCCGCCACATGGTGCAAACTAACCCCCATGTGATCACAACTTAGTGTCAATTCGGATCCGTGCGCGCATAAATGGGAGCGAGTTCGTATTGGTCGAACTGATCCGCGTAAAGCGTGACGCGGCACTGGCGAAAGCCGACATCACTTTGGTATCAGAAATCGTTGCATCATCTCTAATTCGTCGCGATGGAATATGCCTTTCACGTTTGCATGTCAAATGCGTTTGCCGTTTCTCAAAATGAGTTTGTCAATCTTTGCCCAAGGGGAACCCTAGGATAGGCGAAAGATTCTGACCCGTGTTGAACAGGTATTGTGTCTATAATTTCAGTCGCGTTTGCATATAAGAGTGAATTTGTGTCTACAATTTGCCTCTGTGGATCGTCGATATCGCGTAGTTGTAGCCAAGCCTGGACTTGATGGTCATGATCGTGGAGTGAAAGTTATAGCACGGTCATTGCGGGATGCTGGATTTGAAGTTATCTATACCGGCCTGCACCAGACTCCTGAGCAGATTGTTCAGGCTGTTGCTCAAGAGGATGCGGACGCATTGGGCCTGTCACTGCTGTCAGGTGCCCACATGACGTTGGTTCCCAGAATTTGCCAACTGCTCAAAGATCAGGGCTTGGGGGACGTCCTAATCGTAGTTGGGGGCATTATCCCTGATGGCGATATCCCGAGACTGAAAGAAATCGGCGTGGCCGAAGTATTTACGCCGGGTTCGCCACTGCCTACAATTTCGCAATGGTTGACTAACGCCTTGGATCAGAGGGAACGCTCCCTAGGCTGAATGGTATTCGGTGTCACAAAAGCGCTTGATTCGCATATCTGACCATCAAACTCAAGGAGAGAAAAGGTGGATCTTTTTGAATATCAGGGCAAGCAATTTTTTGCCCAGTACGGAATAGCAACGTCGCCGGGCGACGTGGCTACGACCGTTGAAGATGCGGTTGGTATAGCTGATAAAGTTGGCTATCCAGCTGTGATCAAGGCTCAGGTTCAGGTCGGGGGCCGCGGCAAGGCAGGTGGAATCAAGATTGTCAATAATCCTGAAGAAGCTAAAGTCCAAGCAGGCAACATTCTTGGAATGGATATCAAGGGTCATTTAGTCAAGAGAGTTTGGGTCGAGCACGCTTCCGACATCGAGAAAGAGTATTACGCGTCATTCACTCTCGATAGGAGCGCCAAGTTGCATATGGCAATGGTGAGCGCAAAGGGCGGGGTTGAGATTGAGGACGTCGCCGTAACCGATCCGGAAGCCATTGTGAAGTACCACGTGAACCCGCTGGATGGGATCACGCTTAGCGAGGCTCGAGATATTGCGGTTAGGGCTGGCATTGATGAGCCCGCCATCGAAGGTGTCAGTGAGATCCTGGTGAAGCTCTATGACGCTTTCGTCAAAGGAGATGCCGACCTTGTTGAGATTAATCCCCTGATTCTTACCCCCGAGCACAAGGTTCACGCTCTCGATGCCAAGGTAACCCTCGACGATGCCGCGGCATTCAGGCACCCCGAATGGGATGCTTACAGAGCAACCCAGGAATTCGACGGTCGTGAGAAGCTCGCCAAAGAGCTCGGCCTCAATTACATAGGTCTGGATGGAAACGTCGGCATAATTGCAAACGGCGCTGGACTGGCAATGTCTACTCTTGACGTTGTCAACCAGGTTGGCGGACAGGCGGCGAATTTTCTAGATTTGGGCGGCGGCGCGGACGCAAACACCATGACGAGTGCACTCGAAGTGATTAACACCGACCACAATGTCAATTCGGTGCTCATAAATATCTTCGGCGGGATCACCCGATGCGATCTAATTGCCAATGGAATAATCGAGGCGCTTTCCAGGGTCGAGATAAATGCTCCACTGGTGATTCGTCTTGATGGAACGAATGCAGCTGAGGCGCGGGAGATTATAGAACCCTATGTTTCTGACAAGCTAATTGTCAAGCCAACAATGATGGAAGCTGCTCAAACTGCTGTGGACCTGGCCAACGGAGGAGACGCCAAGTGAGTATTTTTGTTGATAGCGATACAAAAGTTATAGTTCAAGGACTTACTGGCGGCCAAGGACGATTCCATGGACTTAGGAATCGTGATTACGGCACAAAGGTTGTGGGCGGTGTTACTCCCGGCAAGGGTGGAACTGACGTCGAAGGAGTACCAATCTTTGATTCCGTGGAAGAGGCTGTAGCGGCTACCGGGGCCACCGCTTCCTTCGTGGTAGTTCCTCCAAGATTTGCGGCTGATGCAGTCCTCGAGGCAGCAAGGGCTGGAGTTTCTTTTGTGGTTTGCATAACCGAGTTCATTCCAGCCCAAGACGAGGCTAGGATGTACAACTCGCTGCGCAGGGACTATCCGGGGACGCGACTTCTTGGCCCAAACTGCCCTGGTGTGATTTCGCCGGGACAGTGCAATATCGGAATCACCTCTGGCGATATCGCACTTGCCGGTGGTCCCGTGGGAATCGTTTCCCGCTCTGGAACGCTAACTTACCAGGCGCTTTATGATCTGAGCCAGAAGGGAGTCGGACAGACCACATGCGTCGGTATCGGCGGTGACCCTGTACCAGGCACTAACTTCATCGACTGCTTGGCAGCCTTCGAGGCCGATCCTGACACAAAGGCGGTCATAATGATCGGTGAAATTGGGGGAAGCGAAGAAGAGCGTGCAGCTGAATTCATCAAGGAGCATATGACCAAGCCGGTCGTTGCTTACATTGCTGGCGTCACCGCTCCCGCAGGAAAGAAGATGGGTCACGCCGGGGCTATCATCTCTGGGTCCCAGGGTACTGCTCAGGCTAAGATGAAGGCTTTGGAAGAAGCTGGAGTCACGGTGGCAAAGAATCCCACCCAAGCTGCTGAGATCATGGTAGAGATAGTCTCAAAGCTGAAATAGTGGCTGCTTCGCTGGCTGGAGATCTTTGGTCGCCCCAGTGGAGCCGCACAAGGCTCTGCAATAATCTGACGTTTAAATTGCCCGGTTTTCAACAGACGCCGGCTGAAGATCCAAGTAGCCTTTAGCCGTGAGAATCGGGGTATTGGCATCAGGAAGCGGCACGATTCTTGAGGCAATTCTAGAAAATAAAGTTGATATAGCACTTGTCGTTACGGACAGGCCATGTAGAGCAATCGAAGTCGCCGAAGCAGCGGGTATCCCTAGTTTGGAGATTTCCCGTGCCAGCTATAGACAAGACTTCGATCGCGAGGGCTACAGTCGACGTTTAACTTCAGTGCTTGAAGATCATGGCATTGAGCTAGTGGTCATGGCTGGATATGGGACCATCCTGGGTGCCGCCATACACGACCGGTTCGGCGGCAGGATTTTGAATACTCATCCGTCCCTTCTCCCGTCTTTCCCTGGGTGGCACGCGGTTGAATCGGCACTTTCTTTTGGCGTAAAAGTCACTGGTTGCACTGTTCACTTGGCGACACTGGAAGTCGATGCCGGACCTATTCTTGCCCAGGAGGCAGTCAAGATTCTGCCCGGGGACGGCAGGGAGCTTTTGCATGAGAAAATCAAAGAGACAGAGCGGATTTTATATCCGGCGACGATCAAGGCGTATTCCAATTATTTGGCCAGCGGGATGACGGAACCCTTTGATCTGGGTATGAAAGTAGTAAGAAATGACCAAGGCGT
>JAJYFX010000010.1 GCA_021785315.1 Actinomycetes bacterium
AGAATCTTCCGTCTCTGAACACCTCTCACAGATCTGCCACTTACCGTTTTTCCCAAAGCTTTTTTTCGTACCCCAGATCGGAAAGTCGAGCTATTCCGTGATTGCCCTCTCCCAATCGTCTTTCCAACTGATGAAGCACTCATATAAATCCAGCTAAACCTTTCTGTCAGGCAATTTGCCTCCATTTCAAGTAAGCAAGCCGCCTTGCGTCAAATTAATGACTTTCGGAAATCATAGCCAATGATTCATAGCCAGATGTATATCACTCATCAATATCAACTCCAGTAAGCACTGGCGCAACCGAAGCTACTGTCTCGCCGGCCGTAAGATTGATGATGTGAACTCCCGTGGCATCCCTTCCCTGTAGAGCAACCTCGTGCACATTCGTTCGTATTGTTATCCCAGCCGACGATACCAAAAGAACCTCGTCATCTTCAGAAACGGTAAAGGCAGAAATAAGCTCGCCTTTTGCCTGCGTCAATCGAATAGCCCTAACCCCCTGACCGCCTCTGCTCTGAGCTGTAAATAGGCTCACCTTGGTCCTTTTGCCGTATCCGCCCTCAGTCACAAGCAACACCTGTAGATCGTCTTGTGCAACCAGACAATCTACAACTTCGTCTTTAAACCTCAGCTTCATTCCCCGGACACCCGATGCGTCTCGGCCTACTGACCTAACTTCCTCGAGTGAAAAACGAATTGCTGAACCCATCCTTGAAAACATCAACAGATCGACAACCTTGGGGGCAACAATGACCCTAACCAATTCATCGCCATCTCTCAAGGAAAGAGCTATGAAACCGTCACGCCGGGATTTGTCATACTCCGAAAACACCGTCTTCTTAACCAACCCAGCCTTGGTGACGAATACCAAAAAGGTCTCGTCGTCATACGACCTCGTATCAAGCACGGTTGCAATTGTTTCGCCCGGTGAGAGTGGCAAAAGGTTTACAATCGCCGTTCCTCGCGCTGTCCTATCTTTGACCGGGATTTCATGAACCTTGAGACGGTACACCTTCCCCAAGTTGGAAAAGAACAGAAGATATGAATGAGTCATTGTATTTATAACCTGGGTCACCAGATCTTCCTCTTTGACTTTGGCGCCCTTCACTCCCTTGCCGCCGCGGCCCTGTGTTCTAAACGCATCCGAGGACATGGCTTTGATATAACCAGACTTGGTCATCATCACAACCATCGGCTCATCTTCAATCAGATCCTCAAGACCGATTTCACCAATATCGTTGGTGACTTCCGTACGTCTCGGCTCGGCGAATTCCTCCTTGATCGCTCTCAATTCAGTCTTGATGACTTCATGGAGCCTCGTAGGATCCGCGAGGATGGCTTCAAGTTCGGCAATTGTTACCAAAAGGACAGCCATTTCATTCTCGAGTTCGGATCGTCCTAGCCTTGTCAACCGCCCAAGGGTCATATCGAGGATATGGTTGGCCTGGATCTCAGAGAATAGAAATGGCGCGGCCATCAACCCGCTTCGTGCTGCCGCCCGGTCATCCGAACCTCTGATCAAGGCAATGACGGCATCCAGTTGATCTATACAGCGGAGAAGGCCCTCAACTATATGCGCACGTTCCCTGGCTTTGCGCAGCCGCGTTTGAGTCCGCCGGGTAACCACTTCTACCTGATGAATTACATACGCCGTGAGTGCTTGAGAAAGGTTGAGGGTTCGCGGGATCCCGTCGACCAGCGCGAGCATGTTGACCGCGAACGATCCTTGCATCGGCGTGTATTTAAAGAGATTGTTCAGTACAACGTTGGGATTGGCATCGCGCTTCAGATCGATAACAAGTTTGTTGACCCGGCCAGCTGAGTCGTTTTGAGTCTCCCTGATTCCGTCAAGAACCTTGGAGTTTACAAGCTCGGCAATCTTGCGTTCAATCTGCTCCACAGATGTCTGATATGGAATTTCAGTTACCACTATGCGGTAGCCACCGGTTTTGGTAGTTTCGATATTGGCTACTGCCCGAGTTTTGATTGACCCTCGGCCTGTTCGATAGGCATCATGGATTCCCTGCCGTCCAAAAATCTGACCGCCGGTAGGAAAATCCGGGCCGTGAACAAAGGCCATCAATTCATCTGGGGTAGCCGTTGGATTGTCGATCAAATGGATCGTCGCATCTATGACTTCAGCAAGGTTGTGAGGCGGGATATTTGTCGCCATGCCAACGGCTATTCCTTGCGAACCGTTCACCAGGAGGTTTGGAAATCTCGATGGAAGCACTTCCGGCTCTTGTTCAGAACCGTCGTAGTTGGCAACGAAATCCACCGTGCCTTCATCAATGCCAGCCATCAGCTGAAGACTTATCGGCGCCAGTCGGCATTCCGTATATCTCGAAGCCGCTGGACCGGTGTCCGGATCGGGCGAGCCGAAGTTGCCATGGCCGTCAATCAGAGGGTGCCTAAGCGAAAAGTCTTGCACCATTCTGGCGAGAGCGTCGTAAATCGCCGAATCGCCATGGGGGTGGAATTTTCCCATCACGTCGCCGACTACTTTGGAGCACTTGACGTGTGGCCGGTCCGGCCTCATGCCTTCCGAGAACATCGAATACAAGATCCGTCTGTGGACGGGCTTTAGACCGTCCCGCGCATCGGGAAGAGCTCTGGAGACGATCACCGACATTGAGTACTCCAAGAAAGAGCGCTCCATCTCCTCTTGTATTTCGATCGGTTCGATTACCCCAACAAATAGCCCGTTGGGATCATTTCTGTTATCAGGACTCAATTCGTTTCCTCTTTATTACGAGTTAAATATCTAGGAATCGTACGTCTTTCGCGTTGGTCTGGATAAAACGCCTCCGGGACTCAACATCCTCCCCCATCAAGACTGAACATACGTCATCAGCGAGAGCCGCTTGGTCGACGCTGATTTGCAGCAGCGACCGCTTCGATACATCCATCGTGGTATCTCTAAGCTCATCAAAGTCCATTTCGCCAAGCCCTTTCAGACGCTGGAACTCGGCTCTGTGGTTTGGGTGCTCCGCTAGGAAAGAAGTTTTGGCGTTCTCGTCTTTGAGGTACACTTTTTCTTTGCCTACAAGGGTGGAAAAAAGCGGCGGCTGAGCGACATACACAAAGCCTCCCTCCACGAGCGGCTTCATTTGACGGAAGAAAAACGTCAGAAGAAGAGTGCGAATGTGGGATCCATCAACATCGGCATCGGCCAGAATGATGATTTTATGATAGCGAATCTTCGTCAAATCAAAATCGTCCGCCAAACCCGCCCCTATTGCTGAAATCAAGGCCTGGATTTCCGTGTTCTTCAACATCTTGTCGACTCGGGCGCGCTCGACGTTGAGGATCTTTCCGCGAATTGGAAGAATCGCCTGGGTCCTCGGGTCCCTGGCATCTTTTGCCGAACCCCCGGCAGAGTTTCCCTCGACGATGAAAATCTCCGATTCGCGAGGATCCTTTGATGAACAGTCAACAAGCTTCCCTGGCAACCCAGCTCCCTCTAGAGCTGATTTACGCCTTGTCAAATCCCTGGCCTGGCGGGCGGCAACTCTGGCTCTTGCCGCGACAATTGCTTTTTGGACTATCTGAGATGCTTCGCGGGGATTCTCTTCCAGCCACTCCGCTAGTTTTTCGTTGGTTGTCCTCTCGACTAATGATCTGATCGAGACGTTTCCCAGCTTTCCTTTTGTTTGCCCTTCGAACTGAGGATTCTGGAGCCTTACCGCGATTATCGCTGTCAGCCCTTCCCTTATGTCTTCGCCTTGCAGATTTTCCTCTTTTTCCTTTAGCAGATTCTTGCCTCTGGCGTATTTGTTGAAGACATTGGTTAGAGCCTTGCGAAAGCCCTCTTCGTGCATTCCTCCATCAATAGTGGCGATTCCGTTTGCGTAGGAGTGAATCGACTCGTAAAATCCCGTGTTCCACTGAAATGAAATTTCTACTTCTTGTACATCCTCACTCTGTAAGAAATAGCCTACTTTTCTAAAAAGAGACTCTTTGGAATGATTCAAATGGCGTACGTAGTCGACAATTCCGCCGTCGTATTTGAAAACTACGGTTTGCTCTCTGCCGGCTCTTTGATCTTCAAACTGGATTTCCAGGCTCTTATTCAGAAAGGCCATCGTCTGCAGTCTTTCCGTGATTGTCTGAGCACGAAAATCTATCTCTTCGAAAATTGTCGGATCTGGCCAGAAGGTTACAGTTGTTCCGTGCTTGATTGCCTTTGACTTGCCAACCATTTCCAGCGGCGCCATGGGCGTGCCGCCATTCTTGAACTCCATCTGATAGGACTTCCCATCCCTATTTATCTCGAGCAACAGTCTTTCCGAAAGCGCGTTTACTACCGAAACTCCGACGCCGTGAAGACCCCCCGACACCTTGTAGCCGCTTCCGCCAAATTTTCCTCCGGCATGCAGCATCGTCAAGACGATTTCTGCAGCGCTCTTGTTCTCGTATTGAGGATGCTCGTCTACGGGAATTCCTCTACCGTTGTCTGCCACCCGGCATGATCCGTCCGGCAATATTGCGACTTTGATCTTGTCGCAATATCCAGCCATGGCCTCGTCAATTGAGTTGTCGACCACTTCCCATACCAGGTGATGCAGTCCAGAAGGCCCGGTAGAGCCAATGTACATTCCCGGCCGCAATCGAACTGGTTCAAGACCCTCCAAGACTGTGATAGCTTCGGCGTTGTAATCGTTCATGTTTGCTTTTGAATCATCTTGAAGACCGGCGTTTATCGCCATTTCGAATCGACCTTTCGGCATAGCTGTAGTTAAAGAGAAACCGCTGAATAGGGTGGGAAAACTCTGTCTTCAGTCTAGCCGAATTGCCTAAAACGTCGGGCATAACTGGCTCCGGTTTTAACTTCTAATTTGTCCACTACCTGCATCTTTAGAAAACCATTGATGAGATTTGCGATCGACGGGCTACTAAGCGACAACTCTTTTGCAACTGTTGCGTTTGCTGCCGCAACTATTAACGATCTGCCCTCTATTGACAACGGCTTGCTCTGTGTCGCCAAATACGGGCCAACAATGTCCCGCCACCTATCGAACACTTCATGGGTGGAGGTGTTCGCGGGCATTCTCATGGATTTTGCCAGCGATTGGAGAGTTTCATCTATGCGTGGAATTTCTTCGTCGTCGGGTTTCTTTATCAAATACATGACAGCTCGATATCGTCTGAAACTAAAGAACCGCTCACACTAAATGGTATCAATTATCGCTCCGCTTTTTATATGTATTTCAACTGTCGGTTCGATAGTTTTTGGGATATTTCCCGTCGTAGTCAAGATTGTCTGAGCCGCCGATACGGAGCCAAGAATTGCTTCGCTGCGTTGGGTGTCAAGCTCTGAAAATACGTCATCGAGCAGAAGAATCGGATCTTCGTTCTCCTTATCCTTGTAGAGTGAGTGAAATGCTACCTTAAGGGCGTACGCAGCGGTTCTTTGCTCCCCTTGCGAGCCATTGTGCCTAACCGGGTGGCCGTCTAAATCTATCTCCAATTCGTCTCTGTGGGGCCCAGTACCGTTCACTTGCCTTCTTAAGTCATCCTTCCTGCCGCCAACCAGCTCTTGATAGAGGTCTCCAGTCCAACTGCAGTTGTAAGTCAGCGTCAATAACTCTCTGCCTCGGGAGATGCTTCTGTACGCATCAGCGACATAGGGCGCGATCATAGCCAGCAAATCACGTCTCAGCTCAACCAGCTTCGAACCATAGAGTCCTAGTTGCTGATCCCAAACATCCAAGGTGGAAGCAACGTCTGGGCTAAGTTGCCCGCCGCTTTGTTTTAGAAGCATTCCCCTTTGTCTCAATATCTTTTCCACATTGGAAATAATCGATGCTCCTCTTGGAAAAAGCATCGAGACACATTGGTCTAGAAAATCCCGTCTGAGCGAAGGAGCTCCCCGCACCACCTCTATATCTTGAGCTGCGAATACCGTTACCGGAATCGTCTTGCTGATATCAGAAATTTTCGAAAGTGGTTGCTTGTTTAGCGTGAAGCGGTCCCGCCCACCCTTTTTCATCGATGCCTCAACAAGAATTTCCCGATTGGCTGAACTCTCGAAATTTCCTCGAATTATGGCTTCGGCCCCCGTGTAACCAATCATGGCTTCTTTGGAAGCTCCCCGGAAAGACTTTTTCGTTGCAAGGAAATTTATCGCTTCCAACAACGACGTCTTGCCTTGCCCGTTGCCTCCGATTATCACAATCGCGCCGGCTGACTTCGGCTCAAAAATCAAGTCTTTGTAGTTACGGAATTCGTGAAGTTCAAGCCTTTTGATGAACATGCGCTCAGCCTATAAAAATGGCTAGAACCTAATTGGCATCAGAAGGTAGGTATAACTGTTGTCGTCAACATTGGAGATGCATGCCGCTTTGTTCATCTCTGTAAATTCCATCGACACCCTGTCTGAAACAACTCCTTCGGCTCCATCTAGAAGTAGATCGGGGTCGAACGCGATTGTGAACGGCTCTCCGATGAACACGCCGTCTAGGTCTTCTGTGGCTTGACCTACTTGTGGAGATCTAACACTCAACTTCACTGAACTCTCTTCTATATCCATCCGCATATGTGTTATTTCCCTGTTTTCCTTCGCCATGATTCTTAGCCTTCTCACCGATTCCAAAAATGACTTTTTGTCGATGACAAGTCTTTTTGGGTATGAGGCTTGCATAATTTGGCGGTAGTCCCGATACTTCTCTTCGATAAGTCTCGTGGTCAGGCTTATTCTGCCAATCTTGAACATGGCGTCTTTGTTGCCGATTTCGACAGACAGGTGGTCTGAAGGGTTTTGCTGATAGCTTAGAATCCTCTCCAATTCACTCAGAGCCCGCGCCGGAACAATCACTTCTCCGTCTGCGCTAAGCACGTTCATGCCGGCTATGTCCCTGATCGCAAGCCTCATACCGTCTGTAGCTACCATCCGCAGACCGTCCGTTACCGCAGAAAACAGAACGCCGGTGTACATTACGTCTCTCGCGTCATCTTTGGCTGCAGCTCGAATTACCTGCCTCAGGCCCTCTTTGAAACTTTCTTCATTGACAGTCACCATATTCCCCGCTGGGCTTTTAATGAAGGGGGGCTCTGTATCAAAAAAGGTTTGGATTATGAATTTTGACCGCCCGCCCACCACTTCAGCTGATGCATCGTCGGAGGCAAATTCGACAGTTCCGTCAGGAAGGGATTTTATAAGATTTGTGGTTAGGGCAGATGGCAATATGGCTGTCCCGTCTTCCGTTCCCATAACGGGAAGAGATACTTCAATCAAAAGATCTAAGTCTTTTCCGGAAATCTGGAGGAGAGACCCGTCTAGCGACAGCCTTACCCCGGGAGTCATGCCGGAGCGAGACGGAGCTCTTCCCGCTATGTTCAGTGCTTCAAAAAGAGCGTCTTTCTCGCAGTGAAATTTCACAACTCAACCTTTCTTGTTCTATAGAAAAAGCTAATAATTGTAGTAGGTGCTGTGAATTGTGGAAAAGATACTGAAAATCCTGATGAAGAGTGTAAATCAGTTAGGAACAAAAATATATCTTTTCCACAATTCACACAACTGAGAAACCCTCGCCTGTGGAATCGATTGAATAAGTCGACGTTAATCAACAACGAATTCACAGCTTTACCACAGTGTCATACACATGGTTATCAACACTTGTCAGTACCCTCCGCGAACCCGAGACAAGATTTCGGATACCTGGTTGTACACCTCGCGGTTGTGAGACATCAAAGTCTCGATTTTTTCAACGGAGTGCATGACTGTGGTGTGGTCCTTGTCGCCAAAAGCTTTGCCGATTGCTGGGTAACTCAAGTCTGTAAGTTCCCTAACCACATACATAGCCACTTGTCGCGCGACAACCAGCGGTCTCTTGCGGGAAACGCCTTTTAGCTCGTCGACGGTGAACCCGAAGGTCGACGCGGTAGTGGAGATAATTGAGGAGGCTGTGATCTCATTCCCTTGTTGGGAGGAGATGATGTCGGCCAGGACTTCCTGAGCCATGGAAAGATTGATTGGAGCCCCGTACAGTCTTGAAAAAGCACACACCCGTGTAAGTGCCCCTTCGAGTTCGCGAATATTATCCTTCACGCTTTCAGCGATGAATTCCGAAACATCGTTCGGTATGTTGAAGTGGCTGCCGTCCATCTTTTTACGAATTATGGCCAAGCGTGTTTCTATCTCCGGAGGCTGGACGTCCGTGATCAGACCAGAAAGAAAGCGGCTTCTCAAACGGTCCTCCAGAGTCGCAATAGCCTTCGGAGGTCGGTCCGATGTAAGAACGATCTGTTTCGAAGCACCATAAAGGGAGTTGAAGGTGTAGAAAAACTCTTCCTGGAGAGATTCGCGGTTCTCGATGAACTGCACGTCGTCAACTAGGAGAATGTCGCACTCGCGGTACCGCTTTTTGAATGACTGGGTGGCATTGTTCCTTATCGCGTCGACGAACTCATTCAAAAATGTTTCCGTTGAAACATATCTGACATGTTTATCGGGATAGTTTTCCCGCGCGTAATTGCCAATTGCATGCAAGAGATGGGTCTTGCCAAGACCAGCCCCACCGTGGATGAAAAGAGGGTTGTACGACTTTGAAGGGGTCTCTGCTACCGAGAGGGCGGCTGCGTGCGCAAACCTGTTGGATGCGCCTATGACGAATGATTCAAAGGTATACCTCGGATCCAGAGGTGAAGACTCTTGATATCTTTGTTTGGGGCGGCGCGGGGTATCCGCTTCTACTGCGCTAAAAAGGCCATCTGAGTTGTGGCGTTTTCCTGATCCAGCGGCACTGCGGCTCGTAACGGGTTCCAAATAGGATTGGTCCCTGTATGCCGGATAATCGTCAAGATTATTCGATAAGACAACTTCGGTCTGGGGCTTTGGAATTGCGGATATTTCAATGAAATAGCTGTCTTCGGCGGAAGTTGTGAGTGAATCCTGAATAAGGCCCATAAAACGATTTTGAATTCGCTCCTTCACCAACTGGCTCGGAGCATTTAGAACCAAGGTGTTGCCTTGGAGCGACACCGGTTCGATCGCCTCAAACCAAGCTTTCCATGTAGATTCCGGAAGCTGTTGTTTGAGTGATTCAGTGCAAGTTATCCACAGTCTTGATGCATCATTCATATTTGAAAACCCCAAGATGGAAGATGGTTATCCACAGCTTTATCCATATCTGTGCAAAACTTATCCATAGGTAAATTGAACATCGAATATGAATAACAAGGTAGAAATTCCATAAAACTTAAATAGCCCGAAAGCAGAAGCCTAAAATTATATATAGCCCTCATTGATATTGTAACACCCGCCAAAATATCGTTTTACCAGGAATTTCAGAAAGTTATCCCCAGTTGAAACCTCTATCATATACGCGAATTTCTTGAAAATAAAGGAATTCTTGATTTGTTAAAATTTGTTTAGTTATACATGGTACTGTATTAGAATTCCAGAGAACGTGCGCACGAATGTCTCGCATCGAAGCATTCTCGGGCTTGCTTTTGAAGGGATTTGGGCATCTTGCTTAGCGGTGTACTTAAGTGCAAACACGGCTTAGTTTGGCCGAATGAATATATGCAGCCGACTAGAATCTTGGAACTTGTATTGCGAAGATCCGATAGTGCCGAATTATTACAGACTATGGGCGTATCGGACCTGATGAGCGGAGCGTAAATGAAGCGTACCTTCCAACCTAACAACAGAAAAAAAGCCAAAAAACATGGCTTCAGACATCGTATGGCAACCAGAGCCGGGCGCGCGATCTTGAAAGCCCGTCGTCTAAAGGGTCGTACACGCCTATCGGCGTAGGAGTTCAGTTGGTTAATTCTGGTGGTGTTCTGCCACTTAGCTCGAAAAAATCCTTTCGGAAGCTAGCCGAGCAGGGTAAAAGAGCAAGATCAGGGAGTTTGAGCCTTATTTACAGGCTTGATGAAAGCCAGGATACTATAAATGTTGCATATTCAGTTGGGAAAAAGGTTGGCAAGGCAGTTGTTCGTAACAAGATTAAAAGAAGACTTCGTTCGTTAGTTCGGGACTGTTCCGATCAGCTCCTTGGAGGTGATTACCTGGTGATAGTTTCACCAAAGGTGGTCAGCTCGCGGTTTAGCGAATTAAGAGATGAGATGAAGGCAATTTTGCCTCTAAAGGGTAGGCCGTGACCTTGGGGATGGTGGATTGAACAGATGAGTTTGGCTGCTTCTGTAGCTAGGCGTATAATTCGCTTGTATCAACTATCCCGAAATGGGAAGCCTTCACCTTGCCGGTATTTTCCCAGTTGTTCGCAGTACGCGTTGGAAGCTTACGAGATGCACGGCTTCTTGAAGGGGTCGTATCTTTCAGCAAAAAGAATTGGCAGTTGCAATCCGCTGGGCAGTTCCGGGGTAGATCCCGTGCCAGATACATTTAGTTTAAGGAAATCCAAATGAGTGCCATCGGCCAGATCTTCAATCCGATCTTCGAGGTTGTTGCAGGGTTGCTTGCTTTTTACTACGGCTTGATTCATAACTATGCCGTTGCAATCGCGTTACTAACGATTACCGTAATGATCGTTTTGGCGCCATTGACTATCAAGAGTACGCGGTCGATGCTCGAGATGCAGAGAATACAGCCTGAGATGAAGAAGATTCAGGCAAAGTACAAGAATGACAAGGTTGCCCAGCAGGAGGCCCTTTCTCAGCTTTTCAAGGAGAATAAGGTTTCTCCAGCAGGAGGATGTCTTCCTATGCTGGCCCAATTTCCGCTCTTGTATGTCATGTATCAGGTCATCAGAGGCCTTACTAACACCGTAGGAGTCAACCACACGGTTGCTCCAAAGTACATTAGCCATGCCACTGTGCTTTACCATGACCTAATTGCTTCTCACGGTCAGATGCAGTCTCTTGGGTTAAATCTTACGGAAACTGCCACAAAGGTCCACGGATTTACCAACGCGCTCCCCTACTATCTGGTCATCGTCGTAGCCGTTGTTTTGCAATATCTCCAGATGGCCCAAATTACAAGCAAGAATCCTCAGGCGGCGGCGGCGAATCCGCAGGCTCAGATGCTTCAGAAGTATACGCCGATCATCTTTGCGATCATCTACATTTCGATCCCTGCTGGTGTCAACCTTTATTTCATAGTCTCGAGTCTGTTTAGAATTGGCCAGCAAGAGCTGATGTACCGTCATGATCCAGTACTGAAAAAGCATGCACAGGCCAATGCGGAGGCTCGTGCGGCCGGCACCGAATCGATCGAGCATGTGAAGCCGAAACAGAGCCCATTGAAGGCGCTGTTTTCATCGATTAAAGATGTTGGGGCAAAGGGCGAAGCTAATCCCAGAGATAATTTTGGCACAACGGGACGCGGTTCCAGCAATAATGGTAACAGCAGGCCGAGTAACAATGGCCAGAAACGCCCTGGGCAGCCAAGACCCAAGGGTCAGGGCAGGAACAATAAGAGAAATCGTTAATGCCAGCGCCGGGGCGTGTTCAATTTAAAAATCGTTTGCATAGACAGGTTTAGTTATGGAATGGGTAGAAACGACAGGAAAGACTGTCGAAGAAGCAAAAGAAATGGCGCTCGATATTTTAGGAGTAGACCATATCGACGCGGAATTTGAGATTTTGGAAGAACCTAAATCGGGATTTCTCGGGCTTAGCAAGAAGTTAGCACGGGTCAAAGCCAGGGTAAAGCCAGCAGTGCCGCGAGCTAAGGATACCAGGCGGCCCAGGAAGCGCAAGGTTCGAGAGGAGTCCGACAAGCCAAAGGCAGCTGCCGCAAAACAAGCAGCTCCCGTAGCTGAAGAACCGGCTCCTGAGGCGTCGAAGAGTGCATTGAGAAGTAGCGAGCCGGCGCTCGGGCGCACGGCCGAAAGGTCTGGCTCAAGGAATGCCAATAAGAGTCCAAGGAAGATCTCAACTGAGACTAATGAGGAGAAAGTACCTGAAATGGAATCTGAATCAATGTCGCTCGCAGAGCAGGCTACCGTTGCACAGACCTTTCTCGCAGGCATATTAAATGAGATTGGGTTGGAAGGAACGGTCGCTGTCGAGGGAATCGATGGCGAGACAATAAATATTTCTGTGACTGGCACTGAACTTGGGTTGCTGATAGGTCCTAGGGGAACTGTGCTGTCGGCCGTTCAGGACATGACTAGGACGGTAGTGCAGCGAAACTCTGGCGGTAGGTCGGGTCGTATCGTGGTCGATATCGATGGATATCGCGAGAAGCGACGTGCTGCTTTGGAGGCATTTGCTCGAAAGCTGGCCGAAGAAGTTCGGGAAACCGGTGTCAGCAAGGTCTTTGAGGCTATGAGTTCTTCAGACCGCAAAATTGTGCATGACGTAATCGGAGAGGTATCTGGCGTCAAGACTCGTTCCGAAGGCTATGAGCCGCGGAGATACGTGGTCGTAGAGGCGGCAACGGACGACGCAATAGAAGAAGCTCAGGCTGAGTAGTATTGCGCGACCTTTCCTTTGAGCAGCGCAGTTGGCTATTAAGAGCTCAGGAGATTGGCTTTATCGGCCCCAAGCCCGTTGAATCGGTTTACGAGCATGCTTTAGGTTTTGCAGATTCCATAGATGAGATAATGAGGACGGGATTGCTTCCGTCCTCTTTTTTTAGCGCCGATCTGGGATCTGGCGCAGGAGTGCCGGGTTTGTTTTTGAGCTCCTGGTTTGCGGATTCGAACTTTTTGCTCATCGATTCGATGATGAAACGTTCGCTATTTCTTGAGGAAATGGTTTCAGTTCTGGGTTTGGGGCAAAGGGTCGCCATATTTGGCGGCAGAAGCGAGGAATGCGCTAATCTACCCGGGTATGGCTTGTCATTTGATTTAGTAACTGCGAGGGGCTTTGCTTCACCAGCAGCTACAGCCGAGAATGCTAGCGGATTATTGAAGATGGGCGGGGTATTGTTGGTATCGGAGCCGCCGGACTCACCGGTTGGACGCTGGCCGGAAGACGGATTGGAACTTCTTGGATTTTCGCCGCCAACTTTTGCTAGATTTAAGTTCTCTTACTGCTGGATGATTAAGAATCGTAGAGTTCGAGGAAAGTATCCTCGCGACGTAGGTATTCCAGAGAAGTATCCGTTGTTTTAATTTGTTCCACGTGGAACAATCATATGGAGGTTCTCTCATGTTCCACGTGGAACATCAAAAAAGTGCTCAAGTATCGGCAGATACAGCCGATAATGGGCTATGGTTTTAGCGCGGGCTGGAAGGAAATAAATTGTCAGAAGCTAGCAATGGAGTGCGCGTTATCGCAATTGCCAACCAGAAGGGCGGCGTTGGAAAAACAACTACGGCGGTCAACCTAGCAGCCGCGCTGGCTGAGATGGGTAACAGGATCTTGGTAATCGATCTGGATCCGCAGGGCAACGCCGGTACCGGGATGGGCGTCGATGCGAGGGCCTTGGATTACACCATTTATGACGTGCTCATGAAGGACATTCCGATCGAGGACGCCATAGAACCAACGGCTGTCAAGAACTTATTCGCGTGTGCCTCGACAATCGATCTGGCGGGAGCGGAAATTGAGCTTGTTTCGACTTTTTCCCGCGAACTGCGATTGCGCAAGGCTTTGCAGCCTGTTTTAGAGGATTACGACTTTATTTTCATTGACTGTCCCCCATCGCTTGGACTTCTTACCATCAATGCTCTTTGCGCGGCAACAGAGATCATGGTGCCAATTCAGTGCGAGTATTATGCGCTTGAGGGACTTAGCCAGCTTTTTAGAAATGTAAAGCTTGTGCAGAACAGCTTGAACGCCTCGTTGGATATTTCTACCGTAGTGCTGACAATGTACGATGCGCGAACCAAGCTTGCGGAGCAAGTGGTGGAGGATGTTAGAAACTTCTACGGCGATAAGGTTTGTAGAAATGTTATTCCGCGTGCAGTCAGAATCTCTGAGGCTCCTTCATTTGGGCAACCTATTACAGTCTTCGATCCGCATTCAAGAGGCGCTATTGCCTATAGGGAGCTGGCCAAGGAGGTTATGAATGTCGCGTAAAGGTGGTCTGGGACGAGGGCTTGGGTCGCTTCTTCCTATTGGCGAGAGGGGAGAGGAGAGTTCAATTTATCGAGAGCTGCCCTTGGCCTCGATTTCTCCGAATTCAAATCAGCCAAGAAAGGCCTTCGACGAAGAAGGTCTGAATGCCTTGTCAGCTTCCATAGCGGCTATAGGGGTTCTCCAGCCAATTTTGGTTAGGACAACATCTGAGAACAGTTATGAGATCATAGCGGGGGAGAGGCGCTTTCGGGCGGCCAAACGTGCTGGGCTGGATCGAATTCCGGCGCTGGTTCAAAGTGCCGATGAGCTTTCATCGCTTGAGAGGGCAGTAGTAGAAAATCTCCATCGGCAGGATCTTAATCCGTTGGAAGAGGCCTCTGCGTATCAGCAGTTGATAGAGGACTTTGGTTTGACCCACGAAACACTTGCGCTGCGTATGGGCAAATCCCGTGTGTCGATCACCAACTCACTGAGAATCTTGCAGTTACCGCCGAGTATTTTGAGCATGATTGCCCAGGGACTAATTTCCGCTGGGCATGCCCGTGCTCTGCTTGGCTCTCCCGACAGAGGCTTTCAGGAAAGGCTTGCTCGCAGGATTGCCGACGAGGGTCTATCCGTCCGGGTGGCGGAGGAAGAGATTCGCAAGGAGCGGGAGTCCGTAGCTGATGCTGTCCCGGAAGGCGGATCGACGCTGTCCCGGAGCGCCAGCGGGAAGGTGGCATCGAAGCCGGCCGTCGTGCTCGAGCTCGAAGAGATTCTAGAGGATTTGTTTTCGACGAGGGTCAAAGTGGATTTTCTCTCTTCTGATCCCTCGATCCAAAGGGGTAAAGTCGTTATAGAGTTTGCCAGCCTTGAGGATCTGGAGCGCATATACAAGGTGATATTGGCAGATTCCTTAGAGCAATAGTAAAGATTGAGGATCATTCTTTAGTTAATACACAAGGTGTGGATAACTTTGTGGATTACGTTGAGATAAATTGGCGGAAATTGCCTGAGGTCCATTCGCTCATCGCTTTTGTAATGGCAAAAGACGTCTTAGGAGTGTAGAGAACCCAGAAGGAGGCGTCCTGTATCGAGAGTACTATTGCGGTCATCTTGGTTTCTCGCAGAACAGGGACGTTCATACCGACGACAGCCACTTCTAAGTGGCAATCGGGGGCATTCATGTGTTTGGCAATGAGCTTCGCCAATGCTAAACCGCTTGCTGAGGCATATGAAAATCCCTGGTAGAAGTAGATTTCCTGTTTGCCTTTTTGCTCTTCGATGTGTATGCATATATCTGATCTCAAGGCATTGGCCAACGCTGCAAGTGCGGATGGATCTGGATGCATGATGACCTGCGCACGAGCCCCCTTGAAGGCAAGAGCAGATCTGAGCAGTTCTGCCGGCCCGTCCATGAAGCCTTGATGGGTTATGACAATGTTGAGTTCATTGATTGGTGAGGTTTGAGATCGTATTATCTCCATT
>JAJYFX010000261.1 GCA_021785315.1 Actinomycetes bacterium
CCGTCTATATCGAACAGGCCTTCGGGTGTTTGGATTGTATTCGCCATGTTTCTCCTGGTCGTCAGTTTCTAATCTTGAAACCGCAGCAATCTAAATTAACTAAACTTTCGTCTTTGCTGGTCTCATTCCGACATTCTAAAATCGCGTCACCTTCGCAACTGCATGAGACAATCCGCCTCAACCAATTGGATTTGACACGGATACCCCGCTGAATGCCGCCAAGGCCTCCAGCCGTCCTCAATTTCCCTACGTATTATCTATCTCGCCACGACTTTACAAATATCTGCTGCCTGGAAATGTGTCCATCAGACCACGTCTCCAATACTAGCCAAAGAACATCCGCGAAAGCCAAACGACGGCTAATCCGCGTGTCTACAAGCAAAAAGCATCCTAGCAGAAGGATCCTAAATCGGAAAATAGGAGCAAACATACTGCAGGCACCCGAGCAGCATCGATAACTGACCCGCCTAAATGCCAAACTAAAAGATGTAAAAGTGGATCGCGTTGCCGGGGTATTCTAAGTCGGTGATCAAAGCGCGCAATGAAATCAAGCCGCCGCAAAGTTCAGACTTTCTCATGGCCAAACTTGAATTGCGTCAAATGTCCGGACCTTGTAAGAGGTGACCAGCACTCAGATGTGCACTGGCACCAAAGTTGGGCTATGCTCGCTCCGGAACTTGCAAATGGAGGATACAAAAACAATGGCCTACATTCTTAGTGAGGCCCGTGTTGATACAGACAATCGGCCATCTACCGATTGCTGTTGCACGGCCCGGACTCCTAAGCATTGCAGCACGAATGGGAAGGACGTGATATGAACAAAGTCCTCTCCCTCTCGGAAGCAGTTGAACGATACATTCCCGATAGCGTGTGATTTGTGACCGTCGGGGGCATGCACCTGCACAATAACCCGATGGCGTTGGTCAGGGAAATAATCCGTCAGAACCGTAAAATAAAGCGGTTGCTTACCAGCCCCTGCGGCGCCCTTAATGCGGAACTCTTAATTGCGGCAGGCATCATCGACGAGATTGCCACCTCCTACGTGGGATTCGAACACATCGGGCTGGCTCCATGCTTTCGCAGGTCTATCGAATCCGGCAAACTCAAAGTCCTTGAATGTGACGAGGCTTACATAACCCATGGTCTCTATGCAGGCGCTGGCGGACTTCCTTTTATGGCATTACCCAAGGGAATAGAGTTCACCGATATTCCCAACGTCAATAAGGAACACTATTCGTTTACCACCGATCCGTTCACTGGCAACCGAGTGGCTGTTGGAGCCCCACTCAAGCCTGATGTAGCGCTCTTGCACGCTTACCAAGCTGACGAGAACGGGAATGCAGTGATGGCCGGCGCCCAGTTTGTAGACCGGTATATGGCGCTAGCTTCCAAAACCGTTCTCCTTCAGGTTGAAAAAATCGTTCCTACCGAGGAGATTTCGAAACATCCCCAGGGAACGACAATTCCCGGATTTCTTGTCCATGCCGTGGTAGAGGCACCTGGCGGATGCTATCCGACCGCCGCGCACGGAGCATACGAATTCGACGACGAGCACATCTCAAAGTACATGGATATGGCAAAAGATGACGAAGGCGCCAAGGACTACATCAATGAGTTTGTTACGGGAATGACCGAAGGCGATTACCTCAAAAAGGCCGCTGGACGCCTCGCCGAGCTGCGCTACGGGGACGGAATTCTTGCTGCTGACTTATCACAACGGAAAGGATAAGAGAGCCTTGACTGTTATCTCCAATAATCTAACGGCAAGTTGGTCACGCAGTGAACTCATGGCAGTGGAACTGGCAAAGCGGCTCCGCAACGACGACGTTGCAGTTATGGGCACTGCAAGCGCAATTCCCCAGATGGCATGCAGATTGGCACAACTTACTCATGCTCCGGACCTCTATTCCATCGCCGGCGGTACTTGCTCAGTAAATCCCCACCTAGCCCCTGTCGTGCCTTCATGCGGCGACTACGACTTGCTTAGAGCAGACACGTCTCTTTCATTGAACGATGTCGTTCTACTTGAAGGACGAGCCGACGTACTGACGGTCTTCTTTGCAGGTGGACTACAGATAGATGCCTACGGAAACTGCAACCTGGTGTCCGTAGGAGACTGGGCTCACCCGACGCTTCGTGGACCAGGAACAGTCGGGCTGCCGTTCCTTTCCCGCGTCGGCAGAATCCTCATCTACACTCAGTCGCACAATCCGCGAACATTCGTAGAGAAAGTCGACTTTGTCGGCGGGCCTGGTTTTCTTCGGGGCCCCGAAGAATGGAAAGCAGCGGACTTGCCGGGGGGCGGGCCCCAACTTGTTGTGACCCCCCTTTGCACCATGGGATTCGATCCGCAAACCCTCCGAATGCGGCTCGAAACAGTTCATCCGGGAGTGGACGTCGACAAAGTTCGCGCTGCTACAGGATTTGACCTGATAATACCCGATTCGGTGCCAACAACACCAGAACCGACAACTGAACATCTCTCAATACTTAGGGCACTAGATACAAACGGACTCTTGAAAGGAAAATAACAATATGTCATCCAATGACAGGTTCCAAGGCAAAACTGCGATCGTCACTGGAGCAGGGAGCGGCGTCGGCCGTGCCATAGCACTAGGGCTGGCTAATGGCGGCGCGAGCGTGGTAATTGCCGATTTATCAGCAGAACGGGCGGATAGCGTTGTAAAGGAAATCACGGCCTCTGGCGGGTCGGCGCTCGCAGTCTCAGTCGATGTTGCCGACGCTCCGGGCGTGCGGGACATGGTATCAAAAGCAGTAGAGAAGTTTGGAAAGATTGATATTTTGATATCCAATGCCGGTTGGGACAAGGTGATGCCTTTCGTCGACACAGACGAAAGCCTTTGGGAC
Organism: Actinomycetes bacterium; assembly: GCA_021785315.1. The sequence continues at coordinate 2,869 of JAJYFX010000261.1, forward strand.
CGCGTAATAGACATCAACTACCGTGGCCACGTGGCCTGCGCTCACGCGGCTGTACCCCGCATGATTGAAGCCGGATCTGGAAAAATAGTGTTCATAGCCTCAGACGCTGGACGTGTCGGCTCCAGCGGTGAGGCAATCTACTCGGGTGCCAAGGGTGCGGTAATCGCATTTTCCAAGGCCCTGGCCCGGGAAACCGCAAGAAAAGGTATCAATGTCAACTGCGTTGCACCCGGCCTCACCGATACGCCGATGCTGGCACAGGTAAGCGAAGGCAACGAAAAACTGATGGGTGCGATAATTCGCTCAATCCCGCTGGGTCGAGTTGGAACTCCGCAAGAAGTTGCCAACGCTGCTCTATTCATGGCATCTGGCGATGCGGACTACATCACCGGACAGACGCTGAGCGTCAACGGTGGACTTAGCATGATCTAAAGATTGCCAACTAGTTGCCTTGGTCTTCCGAGTCAGGTCGATCCTGATGGATTGCCAAGGCAGCTGTTTTAAAAAAGGCTTCGGCATTTTAAAGCGGCGATCCCATTTAATTAATCACTACCCCTGGCGCAAACTTAAGGCGACGGCCAACTGTGCGCCGCGCTCCAAGGTCACTGCGCGCCTGCGTGGGACATTTGACAATTCGCACAGAAACAGCCTTCACCAACTAACTGGGAATGCGCCGCCCACTCTATACGCCTGGCCGAACAGCACTTTGGCGCCAAACCTAGGTTTGGCGCCAAGCCCTTGTAACTTTAGCAGTGTCATAGGTGACCGCTTAGATGACGACCTCAGTCAGACAGCACACCGCGTGCGGCCGGAAAAAGCATTGCGTCTTCACGGTCAATATGGCTTCCCAGTAGCTCGGAGAACTCGGAACAACCCTCAAAGTCTGCGACGCCTTTTTCCATGTTTGCGTAAATCTGGTTCCTCAGGGCCAGTATTCGTACATGCTCCTCCACGAATACATCAATCATGCCCTGACCAAGAAGCGAGGTGACTCCGGGAAACAGCACGTCATCTTCCGCGCTGCTGTGCTCGCTCAAACCAGATACAAGCACAGCTTTGCTGGCAGCCAGGGCATCTCGCACCGCTGCATCATCTTTAGCGACAACGCCCGCGTCGATCTTCGCGAGAGCCTCTCGAACTTCAACGTGCTCTTCCTCGAACTTACCAATCAGGTCGATGAGTTCCGAATTAGTTGACATTTTCAGCCACCTTCGCTACGGGGGTACGGGTGTAAATGACCACATATCTGTTGCATGAAGCCGCTATTGCACACCCAGCACATTGAGGACCAAAGTCTTCTGGCACAATCTCGCTGGT
>JAJYFX010000262.1 GCA_021785315.1 Actinomycetes bacterium
GGGCGCAAGCCCAGCGAGCCCGGTCACGGAAATGGTGTCTTTTTCGCCGATCTGGTCGTAGGTTTTCGAATTGGCGAAAGTTAGTGGCAGGATGCCCTGCTTCTTCAAATTTGTCTCGTGAATTCGCGCAAACGACCTTGCGAAGATGACTTTTGCATTTTGGTATCTGGGTTCCATCGCAGCATGCTCCCTCGAAGAGCCCTCACCGTAATTCTCGTCGCCGATGGCTGCCCAGGCAATATTTGCCTGGCGATAATGCTTGGCAATATCGGGGTAACTCTCAGTCGCGTTATGCACCTTGCAGTAGCCATGTCCAACCTTGTAGGGACTTCCGTCACTCTGGGCAAAGGCGTTATTGGCTCCCAAGAAGAGATTGCCAGAGATGTTCTCGAGGTGGCCGCGGTAGGTAAGCCACGGCCCTGCGGCACTGATATGGTCAGTGGTGCACTTTCCCTTTGCCTTCATCAAAATCACGAGGTTTTCGAAGTCTTTGCCTGCCCAGGCAGAAAAGGGTTCGAGAAGTTGCAACCGATCGGACTTCGGATCTACATTGATGGTAATCGACGAACCGTCTTGGGGAGGAGCGATGAAACCGGCCTCTCCGGACTCGAAACCCTTGGCGGGAAGTTCCTCGCCGACTGGAGACGCCAGCCGGACGCCGCCAATCTCGTCGGTAAGGGGATTGAAGTCGAGCGTTCCAGCAAGCGCGTATGCGACAACAGTTTCGGGAGAGGCAATGAAAGAGAGCGTCCCAGGGTTGCCGTCATTGCGCTTAGGAAAGTTGCGATTGTAGGAGTTCAAGATTGAGTTCTGCTGGCCTTCTTCTATGTCGTTTCTCTTCCACTGTCCGATGCACGGCCCACAGGCATTGGCAAGCACGGTTGCTCCAATGGCCTCAAGATCGGCAAGCAACCCATCTCGTTCGATGGTAGCCCGTACTCTCTCGCTACCGGGGGTGATCAGCAAAGGAGACTTGACCTTCAAGCCCTTAGCCTTAGCTTGCCTAGCAATGTGAGCGGCTCGTGAAATGTCCTGGTAAGAGGAGTTTGTGCAAGAGCCGACCAGGGTGGAGGACAAACGTAACGGCCATGAGTTCGCTTTGGCCTCGCTAGCTATCGCGGAGACGGGCCTCGCCAGGTCAGGCGTGTGCGGGCCGACGATGTGCGGCTCAAGGGTATTGAGATCGATTTCTATGATCGAATCGAAGTACTTCTCAGGATTGTCGGCCACCTCGGGATCGGGATTCAAATCGTCGATATACCTGTTTGCCAGATCAGCCAGCTCTTCGCGCCCAGTTGCTTTCAAATAGGCGCTGGAGTTCTCATCGTAGGGAAACAGAGAACAAGTGGCTCCGATTTCTGCGCCCATGTTGCATATGGTTGCCTTGCCCGTAGCCGCGATAGTTTGAGTTCCGGGACCGAAATACTCTATGATCGCTCCGGTTCCTCCACTTACAGTGAGGATTTCAGCCACCTTGAGTATGATGTCTTTGGCGGATGTCCATCCGGACATGGCTCCCGTGAGTTTCACGCCAATGATCTTTGGATATCGAAGGCCGAATGTTGCACCGACCATCACGTCGACGGCATCAGCGCCGCCCACTCCAATTGCGACCATCGACATTCCTCCGGCATTTGGAGTATGTGAGTCGGTGCCGATTATCATTCCTCCCGGGAATGCGTATTGCTCCAGCACCACTTGGTGTATTATTCCCGATCCAGGCTTCCAGAATCCGATTCCGTATTTTGCTGAAACAGAGCTGAGGAAATCGTACACCTCTTTATTGGTTATCTCTGCCCTGGTCAGATCGTCTTTTGCACCCAACTCTGCTTGGATGAGGTGGTCGCAATGGACGGTAGTGGGGACCTGGACCGACGGAAGCCCGGCGGTCATGAATTGGAGAAGAGCCATCTGAGCTGTAGCGTCTTGCATCGCCACCCGGTCTGGATAGAACTCCGCATAACTCTTTCCGCGATCTATTGCCTGGCCATTGGGATCGGCCAAATGATTGAAAAGGATCTTCTCTGTTAGCGTAAGACCCCGTCCCAATCGTTTTCTGCCAATTGAAACTCGTTCTCCGAGCCGGGAGTAGACGGATTCGACAAGTTCTTGGGGAGTTCCCGCTGTCACCTTTGCCACTATTGCTCTCCTTGGTTTGGAATTGCTATAATACAAGTATAAGACAGGTTGGACCCAGATACCTTAATATTGCAAGCGAACTTCGGTCGCAGATCACAGGCGGCACCCTCGCTGCCAATCAGGTGCTGCCTAGCGAGGCCGTATTATCGACTTTATACGGAGCCTCCCGGATAACCATTCGCAAGGCCCTCGAAGTTTTGCGAAAAGAGGGCTATGTTGATTCACGACAAGGCTTTGGCTGGCTTGTAGTCTCTCCGCCGCTAAGGCAAAGCCTCGGGCGATTTTCTACGATCGAGGATCAAATGGCGGAAATCGGGGTACGGCCCAGACGCAAAGTCCTTGATTCAGAAATCTGCTGGCCAACCAAAGAAATATCGGAAATCCTGGGCGAGCAAGAGATGCTCAGGGTCACCAGGATCAACCTGGCCGATGAGCTTCCGTTTGCAAGGGTCACCGTATGGCTTCCCTCAGCCTGGGCAAAGGATTTTTCTCTTAGCGACTATGAGCAGAACTCTTTTTATAAATTGCTCAGTACCAGAAACGTTATAAAGCGTCCCTTGTCGAAAGCTGTGCAGACTATCAGCGCGATCGTTATTTCCGCGGAAGACGCGAAGCTGCTGGGCGTGCCTACCGGGTCACCCGCGCTTCGATGCCTGCGGACGACTTTCGATTCAGCCGGGGACGCGGTTCTATTTTCCGAGTACGTTTTCCCGGGTCACCTAACCGAGTTTGTCACGGAGATGTCCGGAGAAGTCACGTCGATTGCACCATCGGGGCTACGCCTGGTGGATTGAAATCAGCGGATTGCCGCCCGCGGTTTCAGTCCGTCTTTGGCCAGCGGGAGGCCCTCGGACCCTTCATCGCCTTGGATTTTGTACGGCGCCATTCGTCTATCCAACCTTTGACCTCAGGGCCGGTCAGCTCCGGAGTCAACCCGACTGCGGCCGCTTTGCGGGCGGTCCACCAGTCTGTCTCGAGTTCATAGGAGAGCTGATCCACTGCTTGCTGAATTCTCTGGGCGAAGATTCTGACATCCTCGCCTGGGTCCATGGAAAGAGGTAATCCGAAGTTGATGGATGTTGGTCCCGGCTTGAATGACCTGGAGTTCTTCCCAAGCGCGTCATAGGTCCCTTTGATATATACCGGGATCACCGGTACGTTGGCTTTCTTGGCCAACTGGGCGATGCCGGCTTTGAAGCTCTGTCCGAAACCATCGGGAGTTCGTCCCCCTTCAGGGAAGATGATTAGGGACCAGCCCTCTTTTAGCAGGGATTCTGCCAGTTCAGACGACCTTCTGTTTACCCTTGTCCGCTCAATTGGTATCGCGGCCGCAAGCCCGGACCACAGGGCGGCTTTCCAAGTCCGGTCAAAGAAATAGTCTGCACCCGCTCCTATGACGGTCTTGTGCCGATATCGGAGGGGAATGTGCGAAGCGAGAAGCGGGGTGTCTAGATGTGATGAATGGTTGGCGGCAAAGATCGCTGGAACGGGTGCGTCCTTGATCCTGTCCTCGCCAAAAACAGTCGGGGGAATGAGAGTCTTTATCAGCGGCCTGGCAACTCCGTCCAGGAACAGAGCCCGAACCATCCGCACTGGGTACTTTCTGGACCATTCCGTGTCGTAGTTAGCCCCTAGCCTGGACTGTTTCGGCTTTCGAGAGACAGTCGTCGGCCAGGTTGGCGCCTTGAAAGGAAATCCTGGTACCGAACTGGCGAGCGCCTTTTTTATCCTGTCAGCTTTGAATTCCACGATATTTCCTCGCTGGTGACAACGCGTTTCTGCTCTGGCTATTTGACATCGGCCATGAGAAGGGGAGGAGAGTGCAAGTGGGTGAGTGAGGGATCGGGCCCAACGAAGTTTTGCGCCATTTCAAGTGCATCAGGCATTGTGGATGCACTCATGAATCCGAGGCGGTGTACTGTTTTCGGATCGCCTCCAAGCACGATGACCGCGCCTAGATGGTCGAGCGCGTGCGCTCCCCAGTACCACATGTAAAAGGGGTGTACGCCATGGTAAGCGTGTCCCGTCTTGTAAAGATGTATA
>JAJYFX010000263.1 GCA_021785315.1 Actinomycetes bacterium
TTCGGGGTGGGATCAGCCTGATTAGGGCACCTAGTTAAACATATTGTGGCGGGGGCGAAAGCTCCCGCCTTTGTTGCTAGCCAAGATGCGGCGATTGGAGCCCAGGCCCGGCTCAATTTGCCACCGTTTGCACGTGTTCCCCGTATGTATCCAGGGCCTCGGCCGGCGTGCCGTAGCCGATCACGCTGGTGACTATACATGGCGGTAACACTGAATCACCGAAGCAGATTTAAACGCCAGCCTCACCGACCAGCCCGAGGCTCTTAAGCTGGCGTTTCCTCGCCCACCGATTCACCGCAGACGCGTACAAAAGGAAGATGCAACATGGCCGACAATGATGACAAAAAGCACGATGGTCCACCGGATCATCCCGACGAGCACCACAAACCACACCACCAGCCTCCGGGTCCACCGGATGACGGTCCGCCTGGTAAGCGCCATCCTCCTCGGGTGCCTGGCCATCGTCCTGTTGGCTAATGTCCCGTTGGTTTGACGAACGCCCGGGCCGGCTCGACTACGAACTAAGGCAACTCGAAGAGGCCGGATTCTCCTATTCCATCACGGATGATGGAAGGGAGACGGGCTTGCTTCGGCTGCAAATTGTCTATCCAGACTCAGAAAATACTGACAATCCCACCCAAACGTACAACTTGTTGGCCGCATTCCCGGAAGAGTACCCCGACTTCCCTTTCGAGATATCGGTACAACCGGGATCAAATTTTCCACCTGGGCCTCATCTCAATCCAACAGGTAACCTTTGCCTTCTCCAAGATCCAGGTAACAACTGGGACGGTTCCCGAGATACTCTCGCTAAATTTCTGCAGCGCCAAGTACGAGATATTCTACGGGCACATCGGGGGGACAAATCCGTACTAGAAGCCCAAGAGGGGCTGCGTCAGACCGGCTATATCCAGTATGCGCCGGGAACTGCGATGCTCGTGGCTGACTGGAAGATTCCTGCCCACATCCATAGAGGTACGTTTAAGTGGCGACGTTTCCCGCTCGACCCGCCAAATCGGCTTATTCGCGGCGCTATAACAAAATTACGTGACGCTGCAGGCGGCGTACTTGGTGAACTGAGCTTAGGACAGTATTGGGACTCTGTCCTTGGGGGAAGTCCGCGGATCACCGGCCGTTGGGTGCGTTTGCCGACTATTCCAAAGGGCAACAATCCCCTTACGGAAGCGTGCTCTGTTTGGCCAGACCTCGCAAACATGACGGCCCAACTGGACCTAATTGGTCTTTTAATCCCGGAAGAAAGGGAGAAGAATGGAGGCGTCATCGACAACTGGGTGTTCTATCTCCGCTTCATAGGAAGAAATCACGCTACTGGAGAAACCGGGACTCACATCATTCCGGTACGGGCCGAACAATTTTCCGATGAAACGAAGTGGGCGCGAGCCCCGCGGGCCACACACATAGCAACGAAGAAGGCTCTTATCGTAGGGCTGGGTGCGATCGGCGCACCGTTAGCGTGGCAACTGGCCCGTGCTGGAATCGGAGAACTCCGATGCGTCGATTATGATTCCGTTCAGATGGGAAATCTGCCGCGATGGCTCTACGGTATGCCAGTTATCGGAGACAGTAAAGCATCGTGCGTTGCAAAAAACCTCCAACTAAACTATCCGCCGCTGACTGCCGAAGGTATCGAATACCGCATTGGAGCTGTAACCAGCGATAAACATGCGCAGGCACGCTTCAAAGCGTCCCTCGAAGAGGTTGATATCATCATAGATGCAGCTGCGGAAATCGTAGTAAATCAACACTTGCAGGGAATCGCTAGGGAACGAAATATTCCTTACGTATGGGCCTATGGTACTCCCGGTGGATGGGGCGGGGTCATCGGTCGCAGCGTCCCTGGTCGAACTGAAGGTTGCTACGATTGTGTCCAATGTCGCATGTACGATGCCACACTTCCGGAAAATTCAGACGTGCCGGGCGCACCTAGCGTGATTGTGCCTCCGCCAGCTGAGGACTTGCCTGACGTCCAGCCCGTCGGCTGCTTTAACCCTACTTTCCGCGGAACTGGTTTTGATATGGATCAGGTATCACAAATGGCGGCTCGATTGGTAGTGGCGACCCTCTGTCAGGATAGCAAGCCTGAAGACAACTGTTACCCAGATTTCGCCTGGGATATCGCAGTGTTGTCACAGTGGGACGAACAATCCGGCTCACCAACCGCACCACGTTGGACGACCTATAAACTTGACCGTCACCCAACCTGTCCGTGGCATGACGATTAAGCTGATTGACGAGATCTTGTGGCTTCCCCAGCAGCTCTTTGCGAAGGAAATCACGAATGAGATCGCCGCGCACTATCCGAAGGAAACCGGCGGCATGCTTCTTGGGTATGTAAACGGAACGCACAGAGTCGTTACGGCACTAATCGGTGCGGGACCAGATGCCAAACACGAAAAGCATCGTATGGTGCCTGACGATCATTATCAACAGAAAAGATTGCTGGAGCATTTTGAGAAAACGGATGGCACAGAGTCATTTCTCGGGGAGTGGCACTCTCACCCAGAAGCGTTACCTGATATGAGCCGCACAGATCGGCGAACACTGCACAACGTGACTGTGAACAGTCAAAACCTCCTGACACTGCCGATCATGCTGATTGTGGGTGTTTATCCGAATGAGAAACGTTGTGTGCTTAAGGCCTATCGAAGCCAAAGCGCACGCCGGCGTCTCAGGCTCAAAGAGAGCGACTTTTTAGAGATACACGTTGAGTGGTTCACGGCGTGACCCAGATTACTTGCGTCACGCCCCAAGTTGAGAGTCGGACTCCATAAGCGGAGAGCTTTCAGGACGAATGGTGCTCTGGGGTTGAATTTCAATAGAGCGGCTGGATCCTTAAATATAATCAAGCAAGGACAGCTGCACTCGCCTGATTTTCTAGCGGATACACACGCCCCGGCTGACGGTTCGCGTCTTGAGCTTCTGCGAGTATGCGCCGGATTGTCCAGACTTTGAATTGACTTCGCCCGGAAACCCGTATTCTTTCGAAGTGGCGACAACGGATTCGGCAACTGAGTGTCCCACTGCCTCAATCTGGGCGGTATGCGCAACTAAGCCGCTCATCACGTTCACTTAGTCCTGGTCGCGTGTCAACCGAAAAAAGCTGCTCTTTCAGTCATCAGAGCAGCCCAGAAGCGAGGATTGATACAATTGGGGCTGTCAAATGGTAGCGGGTGCCTTCGCTGCCTGAAGTGGTTGGCGCCTGTAACTGTGTAGGCTCGCAGCATTTTCAATGTCTGTCTTGTATTCGCGCATCAACTGTAGCACGTCCTGAGCCAAACTCATGAATTCTCCCGAATCAATGTCGAGGTACTCGCCATGAGCAACACTGTTACGTCGCTTTACCAAACTCTCATCAATCAGCTTAAATTTTGTTTCATACCGCACGTAGGAGATATCAAGAGACGCAGCGATATTGGAGAAGACTGCGGAGGTCAAATTCGATTCAGTGTCGATGGCGCTCGATATGCGCATTCTTGCCGGCTTGTCGATATGGGTTAGCACAAAATTCAGCGTCTCAACATTGCGCACGGATTTTCTACTATCACCGAGCAAAGCCAATTGAGACTTCAAACCGAGGACGCCGAAACAGGTTTTTAGTTCTCGATAAGCTAAACCCTGGCTCTCCACGAATTCAAGGTATACCTCCGAGGCTGACTTTATGAATCCTTCCCAGTGGGCGTAGATTAGCGCAATCCCCGCTCTAACAAATGTCTGTGCGCTTGAGGGTTGTCTTTTGATGACGAGCCTAAAATCCGCAATTTCTTTAATGCGCCAGCTCATTTCACTATCTAACGCATCCTGCAGTTGGCTCAGTATCCGAATCCTCGCCACGGTTACTCACCTTACTTCGTCGGATTTAGGAGTGGTTTGGCCAACGGAAGCAGTTTGCTGAGTCTCGTAGTCCCTCGGACGCCGGCTCCGGTGTTTGCAGTAAATGTGTCGTTATTCCAGAGTTCTTGCGCTGTTCTCAATATGAACTCATTTCTCTCCGAGGCGGGCATCACGCTAAGCCTGTCGAGATTTAGAGAAACTCCCGTGGACAGCACTTCAAATACGGACATGAGAAACTTTCCGGTAAACCTCTGCCCATCCCAACGCTTGAAGGCGGACTCACCCAGCGCTTCGTGCAAATACCGAAAGGTGCTCCTGAACAGA
>JAJYFX010000264.1 GCA_021785315.1 Actinomycetes bacterium
GGTCCACTGGAAGGACTACGTCATCCACTTGATCGATACTCCAGGCCATGTCGACTTCGGTTATGAAGTGTCGCGCTCGCTGGCGGCTTGCGAGGGCGTGATACTGCTCGTGGATGCTTCGCAGGGAATTGAGGCTCAAACTCTGGCCAACTGCTATCTGGCCATGGAACACAATTTGGAGATAGTGGCGGCACTCAACAAGATCGATCTGCCGGCCGCGGATCCAGACCGTTATGCCGCTGAGATAGAAAAGGTCCTGGGAATTCCTGCTGAAGAAATACTTCGGATTTCGGGAAAGACCGGCGAGGGTGTTCCGGCGCTCTTAGACGCTGCTGTTGCTCGGATTCCCGCGCCCGTTGGTGAGCTCGAAAAGCCGTTAAGGGCATTGATTTTCGATTCCTACTACGATCAGTACCGTGGCGTGGTCTCCTCGTTAAGGGTCGTTGACGGCGTGCTTAAATCCAATGCGCGGCTGCGCTTCATGCAGACGTCTGCGGTTCACGAGGCCGAGGAGATCGGTATACGCACTCCGGTCCAGGTTCCAGTAGAGTCCCTTGGCCCCGGTGAGGTAGGTTATCTGATTGCCGGAATCAAGGACGTGGGTGAAGCCAGATCGGGCGAAACGGTCACGTCATATTCGGATCCGGCGACTCATGCGCTGGAAGGTTACCGGGATCCCAAGCCCATGGTCTTTTGCGGCCTGTATCCCGTAGATGGGGATGAATTTGAGGATCTCAGAGAATCGCTGGAAAAACTTAGGCTCAACGACAGCTCCTTCACTTATGAGCCGGAAACATCAGGCGCGCTCGGATTCGGATTTCGATGCGGTTTTCTGGGCCTTTTACACATGGAGATTGTTCGAGAGCGCCTCGAGAGGGAATTCGGTCTTTCGCTAATTGCGACTTCCCCGTCGGTGGAGTACATTGCCTATCTCGAAGGTTCTGGCACGGCGGTGAAAATCGACCGGCCGAGCGACATGCCCATGGCCCAGTCGATCTCAAAGATCGAAGAGCCTTTTCTCCAGATAAACATCATCTCCCCGTCTGAGTACACTGGCGCCATCATGGATCTTTGCCAGAGCCGTCGTGGCGAAATGAACCGGATGGAGTACATTTCTCCAGAGAGGCTTGAGATCGGATACAAGATTCCCCTTGGCGAAGTGGTTTTGGATCTTTTCGATCAGTTGAAGAGCAGGACCAAAGGCTATGCCTCATTGGATTACGAGCCTGCGGGTTATGGCGAGAGCGAACTCGTCAAGCTGGACATATTACTCAACGGAGTGCCTGTCGATGCGTTTTCTGCCGTAATTCATAAAACGAAGGCTTACGACTACGGCCGGAAAATGGCTGCAAAGCTGGCCGAGCTAATTCCAAGGCAGCTGTTCGACGTTCCAATCCAGGCAGCGATTGGCGGCCGCATCATAGCGCGCGAGACTGTCAAGGCTAGAAGAAAAGATGTTCTTGCAAAGTGCTACGGAGGAGATATAACTCGCAAGAGAAAGCTTCTCGAGAAACAAAAAGAGGGCAAGAAGAGAATGAAGAACATCGGACGGGTGGAGGTTCCCCAAGAGGCGTTTATTTCGGCGCTGCGCCTGGATGAATAACGCTTTTAGGCCACAGTTTCAGTATCACTGCATCAGAGAATGGCCTTCAAGCGTCGGTTCGGTATCTCTCCGGCTCATTTTGACAAGGTGGCAAGCACAAGCAGAGCCGTTTGCAAGTTCGGGCCCATGAAAGGTCACTGGGAGGCCAGCCGCTGGTCTGGAAAGGCTGGGGAGATTGCACCTGGTCCGGGAGGGTTCTTCAGCTTAAAAAGATCATAGGCCAGTTGGAAGCGCGACAAAGATTAAGGATCGAACGCGCTGGCAGAACTAATTTGTTGGCGCTGAGCCACCCAGATCTTTCCAACTTTGAGCGCATTAAATGCAGCGTTTCACTGAGTCATCAAACGGCTCGCTTGCGAATTGTAGCTTGTTGGCACCAGGCTTGTTTTCCCGATGGTATGAGGTGTTTATTGATCGCCGCTTTTATTTCAAATGCGAAATGTCGCGGGCTGAATTGCCCTTAAGGGGGGCGGCGGCAACTCAAAAGGGCTGAGATGTCGCTTGAGAACTTCTTGGGACCTTCGGATCAGGTTCGTTTTGCTGGCATTATAGGCATGGCAGTCGAAGAAAAGGGATCTTGGCTTTAGATTGCGACTGCAATATATGGAACTATTTTGATAAGTTGAAGGCATTTAGAGGTTTCAATCCGGGGAATTGAAACGCTGATGGACGGGTTTAGCGCACGCATCCGCCAGCCTGGAATCATCGGGATATTCATTATTTGGCTCTTAGAGATCGGGACGGTGTTGTTACAGCTAGCGGATACATGGACCTGGGATTTTTGGATCGCAGATACCGGGGATGAGTATCATATTTATTTCCTAAAGGCATCAAAGATTTACCACTCGCCCGATGGGCGCAAAGACCTGATCAGGAATCCTGACGGTCGTCACACGCGGACGTCCGTTGGTCACGCGGTATCGCGGGACTTGTTCAACTGGAAGATTTGCGATGACGCCATGGAGCCATCCGAGGATGACGCATTCGATGACTTGGCAACTTGGACCGGATCTGTGGTGAAGGGCCCGGATGCGCTTTGGTATATGTTTTACACCGGAATTTCTTATCGCGAAGGCGGCCTTGTGCAAAGGATCGGCTTGGCGACTTCCAAGGACCTATACAAGTGGGAGAAAAGAAAAGATTTTCAGCCTTTGGCAGCTGACTCGCGTTTGTACGAAAAGCTAGGTGAATCGACTTGGCCTAATGAAACTTGGCGCGATCCCTGGGTATTTGCAGATCCTGAAGGTGGATGGCACATGTTCATTACCGCAAGGGCGAAAACGGGCGTGGATGATGATCGGGGAGTCGTGGGTCACGCGTACTCGATCGATCTTTTGAACTGGGAAATCCAGGCGCCCTTGTCTGAACCAGGTTCAGGATTCGGTGACCTCGAAGTCACGCAGCTGAGTGTGATGGACGGCCGGCCGGTTCTGCTCTTCTCATGCCTCGCACGAGAGTTTTCGCTGGTAAGGAGATCTGCTGGAGATGCTGGCGGTGGCAAGGGCGGCGTATGGGCGGTGCCATGCGAATCGATTACTGGGCCCTTCGATATCTTGAATGCGAAGTTGATCACCGACGACCAGCTCTATTCCGGTCGCTTGGTCCAGGCCCACGACTCGCAATGGATGTTTCTCGCCTTTGCGAACGACGATGATACTGGGAATTTCGTGGGACATTTGGCCGACCCGTTGTCGGCCTCATGGCAGACCGACGGAACTCTGGCGCTGAAGGATTTGGCAGGACCGCAGCTGGTGGTCTAGCGGTCATTGGCGTGTATCAGTGCATGAAATGAGCGCGACAGGCTTGAGTACGTTGTTGGGGAGTAAAAGTATCTGTGATTTGTGCCAATCATGCGATTAAATGAATTTTACTTCCGCTGGCACTCGATAGAATAGAGTGCTAATAGATCGATTCTGTCGAAGGTGGAAAAAGTGTCAGGGCTGATGGACAAGAGAAAGGCTGCGATCCTACGTGCGGTAGTCGACGAGTATGTTCAGTCTGCTGAGCCGGTTGGGTCATCCTATCTTGCCCGTGTTTCCGGAATTCAGGTATCCTCTGCCACGATTAGAAATGATATGAATCTTCTTGAGCATGAAGGTTATCTGACGCAGCCGCATACCAGCGCCGGTCGGATTCCAACAGACAAGGGATACCGTTATTACGTCGATACCTTTGTCAACGAGGTCGATGAGTCTGATGTCATGCAGTTCAAAAGCGTCGAAGAGTTTTTCACGAAAGCTCACGGCGCATTGGCGGAGATGTTCAGCGATACTTCGAGGCTTCTCACCAACATGACAAATTATGCGGCAGTGGTGACTGGACCGAGCCCCGAGACGATCCTTATCCGTTCGGTCCAACTCGTTTCGCTCGATCCCAAACGAGTTCTGTTGCTCATGGTGGACTCCAAGGGAGCGGTTGAAAAGAAGATATTAGAACTGGCAAGCGATGTAAGCGAATCCGACCTTGAACAGGTTTCCAACATGTTGACCCAAAAGCTGCGTGGGTTTCCCCTGGGATCGCCATTATGCGAGCCGGAATCGATTGGAAATCCGGACCTCGACCAGCTGTG
>JAJYFX010000265.1 GCA_021785315.1 Actinomycetes bacterium
CAGGGAGGATGAGGCTGTCATCGCCAGCTAATTCAAGCGCCAGTTTCATGTCCTTAGACAACATGGCGGCCGTAAAGGTCGCGTCATAGTTTCGACTCACGAGTCCGGGAGTCTTGGCTGCAATAAACGGAGAACCGATCGACGAGTTGCCGAGGGCATTGAGAAGGGTGGAACGGTCAATTCCATTGGTTTCGCACAGCACTATCATCTCCGCGATCATTTCAGTTGTTGCGGCCAAGACGGAGTTGATTGCCAGCTTTACTACGCGGGATTCTTCCGCCGGTCCCAGGTAGATGACCTTCGATCCGGATGCCTTTAGCAACTCTTCCGCTTTCGCAAAGGCATCTTTTGGCCCGGACACCAGTAGGGTCAAGGTTCCTGCGCTGAGCGCGTGGGGATTTCCACTAACCGGGGAACGGAGAAATGCTATTCGAGCTTCTCCTGCCAGTTTTGCGATCCGTGATGACGCTTTTGGGGAGACCGTGCTCATATCTATGGCAATGCCGTTGGAGGTATTTCCCGCTAGCAGCCCTGTGGCGTCAAGATAAACGGAGTTCAGTGCGTCGTCGTCCGACACAAACGAAACCACGAAGTCCGCGTGTTCCCATGCCTGTGACGGAGTGTCCAGAACTATTGCTCCTTTATCAATTAGCTCGGCGAATGGCCGTTTGGTCCGATTCCAGACTGAGACCGTGTTCCCGCCTTGAAGAAGCCTTTCAGCCAATGCATTACCCATTTTCCCCATTCCCAGCACGGCTACTTTCATTTCTGCCTCCTAAAAACCTGTAATTTCAATCAGCGTGCAGATCGTTTTGATCGTCAAATGGTACTGTCCGGCCGCTGCTCCAGCCTTTTTATTGCGAATCTGTAATCGGCAGGAGCGATTAGTTGAGATGCTGATCTAACAATCGTATCCTCGCGCTAACCGGTGTAGATCGTCGCTATTGGCCAACGCGCCGTGGCGGGAATTTGAACTAAATTGACCGACTGTGTCATCAGGGGCGCTGAAATGACTCCAGAGTCGCAATGTCAGCAAGGGTTTCCCCGGCTTGCGCCCATTAGTCGCCAGCATTGCGGAGCTAGGAAAAGTCGCAGTTGGCGAGGGCCTTGCGACGTCAATGGTACCCAAGGCGTGAGAGCGCTTTAGTATGCGCGGGGCCACGAATGGGGGGCGCAAATGGCACTTCCTCTTGTGCTTATAGCGTCGCATTCCCTGTCGTTGAGTGCGCTGTCGAGGTCCTTTGGAAGCCTACATACAACATTGTCAGCTGTTCCTGGGATTTACCGCGCCGGACTCAAGAGATCAACGAGCCCTCTATTTTGGCGGTATCAAGGCTTGTAACCTGTACCTTGAGAGCTTTGGCTAGTGCCGCGAGCGAACCGTCAAGCAGCATGAGATCGCGCATCAATAAGTCGATTTTCTGCATCGCAAATGGTGTTGCCTCCAATCCCAGCTCGGTTTTAGCGGACTCAATGAACGATGAGACTCTTACGTACGGTGAGCCGCGCTCGATATTGCGCCTAGTAAGACTGTTCAAGGAGAAATTCATCCTTTGGACCACAGAAACAATTGAAGTCGCACAGTCTGGAGGGATTGACGATGGCTCCATTATGTCGGCGACCAAAGACCTTAAGTAATTTCTTACGGCAGAGGTTCGGCTTATCAGCTCGTTCACTTCTCTGTTGAGTCCTCCCAACAGGGACCACTGCAGTGGGCTCACTGTCGCTACCAGCGCATGAAAGTCTGAGTCGACTTCTCGTGACAATCCAACCATTTCATCTTCGAGTTCCGGACTTTGAAGATACCCAACGGCAGTTGTGAGCAGCTGCTGAAGGTGATCGAGGAACCTTGCCCTAGCCGTGGCAATCACGCGTCTGGGACCGAGAGGGAGAATAAACAGGGCAGTCAATGAAGCCAGAAGCGCCCCAACGGCCGTCTCAAGAATTCGTTCCAGCAGCAGTGAATTGGACAGCTCGGAAAGTTGCAGAAATACCATTGATATTGCAACGGTCACACCCATGGCCAGGAAAGAGTAGTTGACCTTCAAGAGGTAAACCCCAAGAAACATTGCGCCTAATACAGTGATGGCATCCAGAGTTGAATTCAATCCGAATGCTTTGGTCAATGCCGATCCTATCGCGATGCCGAGCACAGTTCCGAGGAATCGGTAAAAGCCTTTTCTCACCTGTTCGCCGGCATTGTTAACGCCAATAAAGCAGAGTAAGGCCGACAGAGATGCCCAGTAATAACGTTGCGGATCGACAAAGTAGCCGATCCAGGTCGCTGCGGCCGTAGCGATTGTAATTTGGATTGCCGCGCGAACTTCGGGTGTGAGTCCAATGTATGTTCCGGTTGCATGGTCCCAAGGTTCGTTTGATGCGCTTGCGCTGACGACAGCAGATCCAGGGAGGTGGCCCGTACGCAGGCTGGATGTATGTCTGGCCGTGACGGAGAGCTCTTTTTTGTAGGTGTGCAGTATCTCTCGAACCTTTCGCCACCTGATCGCGGCTGAATTGAGATTTATTATTGATGCGGATAGGCGTCTGAGCAGGATTGGGGTGACGCTGTCAGAAGAAGGATGGAAGGTCTGCCATCTTGCCAACGAGTGGTTCAATTCGACGGCGATTTGCTCGGTGTCTGGGTCTGGAATCCCTTTGATATAGTCGACAATGTCTCTGGAGATCAATGAGGAAAGATTTAGCCTGGACAGCGAATCTGAGAATCGGGCCAAGTTTGAAAGGGACAGCTCCAGGTCGAACAGCGTTTGGCGCGCCTCTTCAATCGCTGGAGTGCTGCCGAATCGGGACATGTAGGCTTCGATGATCAATGCCATTTCATTGAGCCGAATGAGTGCCACACGAAGGTCGTCGGATGATTTCTCCCCGCTGCCTTCAAGAACTTTCACCGCGAGCTGTGTCAATAGTCGTGCTCGGATCGTATAGGAGTGCATGGATCGTTCAAGGTTTGACCGCGCTTGGAACATAACAAGTGGAATCCTGACGATAAAGATTACCAGTACGGCCACAAGCACCTCGGCAGCCAACCACCCAAGGGCTTTCAGACCAAACTGCCCGCTCATGAAGTATCCGAGAAATCCTCCAAGATACATCATGGTACCTATGTTGTTTCCCCGGGGTCCATACCGGCGGAAGAGAGTGCCGACACCAAGCAGCACGGGATTGATCGAAAGGACTATCCATGTATTTGAGCCCAAGAGCAGGGCAATAAGCGTCGCAGTTAGCAGCGGGACAGTCGGCAGAACCGTTGCAATCGCCGTTCCCTTTAAGTCAGTTTCGTCGAAGGTAATGCCAAGCATTAGGGCCAATAACCCTCCGACGAGCATGGCAACGATTACCACTTCATGGTGCAGGGCAAGCGCTCCGGGACCGTACTTGGCGCTTTGATGGTGCGATATTCCTAGCGGATCGAAGAAGTTTACGAACTGCCATTCGGCCAAAAAAGCCAGACCCATGGAAACGGTCGTAGCCACAGCCGAAATGAGCCGCGTGAGCGCAGGATCTGACGCAAGAGCCTGATCCAGCCAGACTGGCCGGGTCATGAGGCTGCGGCCGGATGCCGGTACGGAGATTCTTTGGCATTCGGGCTTGGCGACAGGCTGGACGTATCTTTTTCCGCCAAGACTTGGGATTTTATTTGACGGACACAAGTCATGGGCTAATCATATCGAAAATGGGTTGGAGAAAAGTTGATACGCCCAACCAATATCAGCTGCGAACTACAACGTGGTAATTTTCAGTGGTATAACTTTAGTTATGGGCTGGGATGTAGAAGAGTACATATGGTCAGCGATACGTCTTAGCGATGGAACCAAAGAGATTTATTCAGTCGATCTTGAAGCATTTCATGCCTACTGTCAGGAGAATGCTGTCAGTGATCCAAGCCAAATCGACCGGAAGATACTGCAGGGTTATATTTCCCACCTTGTGCTGGCCGGCAATTCGCGGCGAACCGTGGCACGGAAACTCTCGGCAATACGGGGTTACCTGAAGTTCCTTACCCGCCAGCGCCGATTGTCGGAAAATCCAGCCCACGGACTCTCCATTGGCAGGATCGAGACGAAGCTTCCCAGGGTTCTATCTCGTTACGATGCTGACAATTTGATGACCGCGGTTTCCAGGCCTGGCACGCCTGACTATCTTGTGCT
>JAJYFX010000266.1 GCA_021785315.1 Actinomycetes bacterium
TGGCAACACTGCTGATCCAAAGACCATTTCATCTCAAATTGAGAAGATAAAACAGCGCTTCGGGATCACAAATATCTGCTTTGTGGGAGACCGTGGGATGCTGACCAAGGCACGGATCAATGATGACATCGCCTCAGGCCAGCTTGATTACCTGAGCGCACTTAGGGCACCGGAGATAAAAAGGCTGGTGGACCAAGGCGCCATCCAGCTCTCGCTGTTTGACGAGAGCGACCTATTCGAGATAGACCACCCCGACTATCCCGGTGAGCGCCTGGTGGCGTGCAAGAACCCCTTCTTGGCCATTGAACGGGCCATAAAGCGCGAGTCGCTTCTTAGAGCAAGTGAGGCCGAACTACAAAAGATAGCTTCTGCTGTAAGACGTGAGAAAAGACCGCTAAAGGGAAAAGAGCAGATTGCTCTAAAAGTGGGCAAGGTTATAAACCACTACAAGATGGCCAAGCACTTCGTGATCTCGATTACCGAGGATTCGTTCAGCTTTAGTAGAAAAGAGGACCAAATCGCCAAAGAGGCAGCCCTTGATGGTATATACGTGCTCAAAACCAGCGTATCTTCTGATTCGCTCACCACCGAAGCGGTCGTCTCCTCTTATAAGTCGCTCTCGAACGTGGAGCGGGCTTTTCGCAGCATCAATACCGATCTTGATATAAGACCCATAAGGCATAGAACCGAGGATCGGGTGAGAGCGCACGTGTTTCTAAGGATGCTCTCCTACTACGTCAGCTATCACATGGAGCGAAAACTGGCTCCGATGCTCTTTCGAGATGACGACAAAGAAGCTGCTCTGGCAATGCGCACCAGCCCAGTGGCTCCGGCACAGCGCTCAGAGAGCGCGCTTCGAAAGATCCATAGCAAACACTCCGACGAAGACCAACCGGTTCACAGCTTCAAGAGTCTTCTGGGGGATCTTTCCACCATCGTTTCAAACCACATAACACCAAACGACGAAGATTTCCCCGGATTTATCGTGATAACCACTCCAACGATACTTCAGAAACAAGCATTCGAGCTGTTGGGTGTTTCACACCGCCTCGGGTACATGTAGTCATAACTTTGGGCTTTGCTTATCGCAAATGAGCTGGCAGATTAGTTGAAGCCCGATTTATGAAGCTGAACTTCGGGCTAATTACCTCGGATCCTTCAATCTGGAGGGTCCGAATTTTTATCAGCGGCTCTGACTTCGAGTGCTTTGTCAAGGTCAAGATCTAGGATATCCCAGAGCGCGGCTGGTGAGTTCTCGATTACTTTAAGTGGAGCTAATCCAACGAGTTCGCATCTGGAGATATGGGTAAGAGCTCTGACTGCTTCGTAAAATTCATGTATCCCATGATTAAAAGGATCAATCAGGTTCGCCGATACCTGGACTTCATTCCCCACCTGCAAACCTAACGTTCTAAAAAATGACGAACGAACTTGTTTTGCTATTTCTTTGGCTTTGGCTAGGTCGGAGCCCGCTAGATAGATGTTGTAGGCCACTAAGGGCTCACGAGCTCCAACTGCAACGGATCCGTACTTTGGATGGGGTTCAGGTGGGCCAAAGTCCGGAGCCAGAACAACGAACGCCTCTCGTCTGATTTGCGGAAGAGTCCGGTTCGGCCCGTAAAGGAACGCGGGCACAGAATACTCGGCTGCGATATTCTTAGCGAAATTATCCCGGGCCAAAATCGCATGGCCAATATCCGAATTGCCAATCGGGACAAACGGCACTACGTCGACCACGCCGATTCTGGGATGCACCCCCACGTGATTTCTCAGATCAAGGAGTTGGAACGCTTTTCTGACCAGATTCAATGCATCTTCGTAGACATTGGCACCGTAAAGAGTAAATACCGATCGATTGTGAAACTTGTCCGAATGCATATCGAGCAGGCTCGTTCCTGCCGCATGTCCAAGTTCTGCAAGGCGCGAGAAGTCGCTTCCTTCGCTTATATTGATTACTGATTCCAACAAGGCTGCGAACCCACGCCCATTCCAGTGATTAAATGTTTACAGAGTCACTTTATTATGGCGCTTCGGCTTTAGCTAATCTTCTCGCCCTGGCTATTCTTCTGCGCTCTCGTTCTGAAGCGCCGCCCCAGACACCGTGGTCGATGTGATTCGCAATCGCATATTCCAGGCATGTTGACTTAACCTTGCAGGTCACGCATATTTTCTTGGCAACTTCTACGCCAACTCCGTCGCTCGGAAAGAAAAGCTCAGGAGGAAGTTCCGTACATTTTCCCTTTGCCATCCAGCTGGTATCCATGGCCTATCCTCCACGACTCTCATGTCACTCTCACATAAATCTGTAGCCTGCAGCACCGATCTTTTCACGGATGTCGAGTTAGATTGATATCGGTAGAAATCCCTGATTCATTTCAGGTGTTTTTGTATGGCCCTGTTTTTGCTAGCACCAAAACCGACATGCTGGCGTCGCAACCGCGTGAGAGACATTTAGTGCGAGTAACGTAAGCTGCTGTTTAATTGATTTATGTAAGTTGCTGATTAACGTACTTTGTCTTTATAAGATTCAACTGAAACCCGCACCTAATTATTCCTTGTTCTAAGGCCTTTGGAAGACTGGCATTTTTTGGATCCTCCCCACCGCTATCGCCATGGATAATCCGTCCCAGAACCGAGCGCGGCAAATTAATTTATTCAGTTGAAAGTAACGTTTTATAAGCTAAGTTTGCTGTGTCGATCTTGAGCTTAGCCGCGGGGAAAGGTCAGCCATATAGAGCAATGGGAGGAACCGGACTTTCAGATGGCGCGAAGATGAAGGAACCATCCTCAATGGAAGCTGTCATTGATCCAGAATCCAAGGCGTCAGCCTGGGGGTTCGCGAGCTTTGCAAGCGATACCAGGGATTATCACGCTTCTGGAAGAAATTTCATCCCGGTTCTGGGACTCTATATAGCCATAAGGGCGGCTTTGTTCCTTTGCAATATTCTTGCAGCGGTGATCACCAGGGCATCAAATTGGTTGGGACCCTTCTCCGCTTGGGACGGGCACTGGTATATTCAGGTGGCTCGATCGTGGTATGGCGCACCTGGACTCACTTTCGGGCAGCTGACCTATGCTCCTGGTGGATTCGAGCCTGGATGGCCCGCATTGATTAAGTTCGGGAGTTTCTTTGGCCTGAGTTATCCCGGGTCCGCCTTTCTCGTGTCTCTCATCGCGGGAGCAGCCACAGCCTATGCCATCTGGATGCTTAGTTTGGAGCTGGTTCCAGAACACTCGGCAATGGCCGCCTCGGCAGCGCTGGTGTTTCCCGGGTCCGCCTTCGCCTTTGGCATCGCCTATTCGGAGGTTCTTAGCATTGGCTGCGTCGCCGCGGCCCTGTTCCTTCTTTTGCGTCGGAAGTGGGTTTGGGCCGGTGTCGCCGGCATGATTGCCACGGGCACTAGCTCGCTTGCCATAGTGCTTCCACTGGTATTTGCTGTCGAGGCTCTGATTGCAATTAGAAATCGCCGCGAGTTCGGATCAATCTGGTCTGTCGTGCTGTCTCCGTTGGGATTTATTGGATTCGCGGCCTATCTGGGATACCATGCCGGCAATCCTTTTTACTGGTGGAAACTTCAGGGAACTGCGTGGGGAGCACGTATCGAACTTGGCTTTATATTTCACTGGATCGTGTCCGCAGTGGGTTCTGGATGGGGCGTGTATTGGATAGCGATGGCAGGGCTGATAGTTTTGGCCTATCTAATTGTCAGCGTCATTCTTTCCAATTTTCCTGTCGGAGTGAAGGTCTATTGTGCGGCGGTGGGGATAATGCTGCTGATAAATCCAGCATTAGGCCCTAAGCCGAGATTCCTTTTCTGGCTTTTTCCTTCTCTCTTTTTGTTGCCGCGGAATCTAAGCCCAAAGATATTTAGCCTGCTGCTGATATTCATGGCATTCTTGCTGCCCGTAGTCGCGATAGCGTACACGACGATTGGAAACGTAGTCGCCCAGCCATAGTTCGCGGCAAAGTTGCGAACTACCTCAATTTACGAATCGTCACATATTCTTTTACGTAGACAAAAACTAAGGAGCATGGATTATGCCAGGCGATTCCCAATCCGAAAATATACCGGCAGCCAGAATAAGAGTTTCCTATCTCGGGCCCGTTGCGCCGCATTGGGAAGTGGTAGGAGTAAGTGGGGACCGTTCGG
>JAJYFX010000267.1 GCA_021785315.1 Actinomycetes bacterium
AAACAAGATAAGACGGATAGTGGTTCAGGCGGACGAGGAGAAGCCGCTGGAGATAGTGTGTGGAGCGTTCAACTTTGAGGTGGGCAGCAAGGTTCCGCTTGCGAAAATCGGGGCTGTGCTTCCAGGAGATTTTCTTATTTCGAAGCGTAAGATGCGTGGTGTCGAATCACATGGAATGTTATGTTCTCCGATCGAGCTGGGTCTGGGAAATGACAAGAGTGGTTTGATGATCCTGGCAGATGACTTGGCGGTGGGTTCAAGAATCGCTGATGCGTTGGGGATAGTTCCAGATCTTGTATTCGACCTCGCGATTGAAAACAATCGACCGGATGCGAACTGTGTCATTGGGGTGGCACGTGATCTTGCGGCATGGTTCGGAATCGAGTTCCTGGAGCCCGAGATTCCAGTGTTGAACACTTCCCCGCCGGAATCTTCTCAATACCTTTCTGGCGTCAACGTGCATTGTCTTGACGAGTGCGACCGTTTGCTGGTTGCCCGTTACCAGTCTGTTGAGCCATTGCCCACTCCGGACAGAGTGGCCAGGAGGCTCAATCTCGCCGGTATGAGGACAGTTTCGCCGATCGTCGACATTTCCAACTACCTGATGCTCGAGCTCGGTCAGCCTACGCACCCATATGATGCTGATGCGCTGGCTGGAGGTACGATCTCCGTGCGCCTTGCCCAGAAGGGAGAGTCGCTTGTCACCTTGGATGGCCAGAGGCGTGTGCTTGGTCTTCCGGATGTAAGAGGCAGGGAATCGACCGACGTTGTGATAGTGGATGGCGATGACAACCTCGTCGGACTTGCTGGAATCATGGGTGGTGAGGATTCCGAGATAAGTCCCTCAACAAAGAATATTCTTCTCGAACTTGCCCATTTTCAGCCAATGGCTATTGCTCGCAGTTCGAAAAGGCTTGGTCTAAGATCTGAGGCGTCAGCCCGGTACGAGAGGGGCGTCGACCCGTCAATTGCCGAGGTCGTTTTAGCGCGTTTCAGCGAGATGCTGGGCCAGCAGCCCGTGGAGGCTGTAGTGATCGCTGCGCCATTGGCAACAGATAAAAGGAAAATTGACCTGCGCATATCACGTGTTAATGACATTCTTGGCACGACTGTCGACGGCAGCGATATAACCTCCAAGCTCACTGCGATTGGTTTCGAGGTAGGGGATTCCGGAGACGGAATTCTAAAAATCACCGTGCCAACTAACCGGTCCGACGTGGAACGTGAAATCGACGTGATAGAAGAGATTGCTCGCCATATTGGGTATCGGACCATTGAGAAGATCCGGCCTTATTCTAAGCTGACAGGCAAATTGAAGCCCTCTCAAAGGGTTCGAAGGCTTCTCAGCTCCCTTGTTGTCGGGTTGGGGTTCTACGAAACCTGGTGCGCCACATTGCTTGCCCATGGAGAGCAAGAGCGCTTTGGCGACGACGGCCCATTCCTGGAGGTGGAGAATCCTCTGGCCCAAGAGGAATCGGTGCTTCGCAGGTCACTGCTGCCAGGTCTGGTGAGGGCGCTTCGCTTTAATGTAAACAGGAAGGAAGATGCGGTCCGACTATTTGAATTCGGCAAGGTATTTTCCGTCTTTGACGGTGAAATTACCGAAACCGAGAGGGCGGCATTCCTGCTCGCTTTGCCAGGCGACGATGCAATTAGCGCGATGTCTGTATTTTCAAAGATCAAGGACTATTTCTCCCTTGAAGGAATTTCGATTGTCAATCGTTATGAGCTTGAAAGTGAAAAGCGCAGCTTTATCGATGGCGATGCACTTAGGGAATCCTGGAGTGGTCTCCATCCGACCAGGAGCGCCTATCTGATATCCCAAGGGGCAATAGTCGGCCAGGTGGGAGAGATCGACCGATCGTCCTTAGCTGACAGCGGAGTTGAGTTGGGACGCGCTACCGGTTATCTTGAGCTTGATTTCGGGCGCTTTCTGAAAGCGATTCCGCCTCCTCACATGGTTAAACCGATTTCGCAGTTCCCTTCCGCGGCAGTCGACTTGGCTTTTGAGGTACCTGATTCTATTAGTGCCTGGGACATAGAAAGAGTTTTGGCCAGTGAGGCGAGTGAGCATGTAATGGCTGTCCGGCTTTTCGACGTTTTCAGGGGCGGTTCGCTCAAGTCTGGATACCGTTCTCTGGCCTTTTCGGTGGTCATGTCTGCGATGGACCGTACGCTTTCTGAAGAAGATATAGGTGCCATTCGGATGAAGTGTATTAATGTGGTCGAAACTCGATTTGGTGCGAAAATTAGAAGCTAACTGTGTTGCATAATAATGCAGAAGTCTGTATGATTAAAATATGAAATCAGTAGTGATTGGCGCTTCCGGCTACACAGGCGCGGAACTTTTGAGAATACTCGCACTGCATCCAGATTTTGAGGTTGTTTCTGCTGGCGCTTCGGGAAATGCCGGGCAATTGGTTTGCGATCTATATCCATCCCTCCTGCCCTACTATGACGGTGCAACTTTTAGCGAGGTTGATTCACTGGTAAGTGATCTGGCGAATCGGATTCAAAAGGTGGATGTTGCTTTCCTGGCGCTTCCGCACGGACTCAGTCAAACGATTGTTCCGAGAATCTACGACAAGGTCGGATTGATTGTCGACCTCTCCGCCGACTTCCGTCTCGATGACCCCGAAGTTTACAAGGCCTGGTACAAGTCTGAGCATTCCGCTCCCGACTTTCTTGAGAGGGCCGTTTATGGCTTGCCGGAGCTTACTAGGGATGAGCTCAAAGGTGCTCGGCTGGTTGCGGCGGCAGGCTGCTACGTAACGTGTTCAACCCTTCCACTTGCGCCACTATTGTCGGGAGGTCTTATCGAGGATCATTCGATCATCATCGACGCTGCAAGCGGAGTCAGCGGGGCCGGACGCTCGGTGAAGTCGAATTACCTGTACGGCGAAGTGGGGGAAAACTTTTCAGCCTATGGTCTCAAAAATCACAGGCATACTCCGGAGATTGAGCAGAATCTCAAGGCAAAAGTGCTTTTTACCCCCCATCTGCTCCCGGCAGACCGGGGCATTCTGGCTACAACCTACTCCCATCCGACTTCACAGTTTCTAGAAAGACTGAAATCTGCCGCTGACCCTGAAAACTATGGAAGCGGTCTTGTGTTGGCCAAGCTGGCTGAAGCTTATGAAGGGGAGCCGTTTGTATTTGCCACCAAATCACCGCCTTCCATTAAATCGACTCGCGGTTCAAACAACGCCATGGTTTGGGGGACCTATGACCATAGAACTAATACCATCATCACCGTATCTGCGCTTGATAACCTGGTCAAAGGAGCATCGGGGCAGGCGATTCAGTGCGCGAATATTGCTTTGGGTCTGCCTGAGTCGGCGGGTCTTGGTTCGCTAGGTCTCTATCCATAATTTTGAAAGGCTATACATGAGCGTCTTATTTGCAGAAGGATTCCTGGCGGCCGGATATGCCTCCGGGATCAAGGAATCTGGTGGCCTTGATTTAGCCCTAGTCGCAGTGGCCGGAGACAAACCTGCTACGGCCGGGGCCACCTTTACTCGGAATCTGGCAGCCGCCGCGCCGGTCCAGGTGTCTAAAGATCACTTTGCCGGGTCGTCACATAAAATTTCAGCGGTGATACTTTCGAGCGGCAACGCCAATGCCGCTACCGGATCCAAGGGACTAGCGGATGCCAATTTGATGTGCGATCTAGTTGCTAACGGCTTAGGGGTTTCTGCCGAGAGTATTCTCGTATGCTCTACTGGCCTTATTGGTATCCCGATGCCTACCGACAAAGTCCAATCCGGGGTCCCAGAGCTGGTAAAGCTGTTGGGGCCAGCTCCGGCCAATGGGTTAAGTGCTGCACGAGCCATTATGACAACTGATACCAAAGAGAAGCTGGTCGCGATTGAGGGCTCAAATTTCAGGCTGGGCGGCATGGCCAAAGGTGCGGCAATGCTGGCGCCCAATATGGCGACAATGTTGGCAATTCTGACAACTGATGCAGCTATCTCCGACGAGGACATGAATGCATGTTTAACGAAGGCCGTCGAGAGCTCGTTCAACCGATTAGTTATAGACGGTTGTACTTCCACAAATGATACCGTTATATGTCTGTCCTCCTCGAAGGCTGGAAAGGTGGACCTAGACGAATTTCAGTCGGTATTGACGCAGGCATGTTTGTCTCTG
>JAJYFX010000268.1 GCA_021785315.1 Actinomycetes bacterium
TGGAGGCCTAGCCGGTACTGAGCAGATTACCGAACTTAGCTGCCATAAGTAACGGTGGAAGCAGTCGATTCTGTTCGCAAACTAGGTTGCTATCTCGTTGCCCGGCGAGTGGCACCACCCCGAGAATGACGGGGGAAAGAGGCGGGCTTGGATTTGAAGCGCATACAGAAGCGTGAAGATGTTGTGACAAGCCGTTATGCCGGATCCACAGCTTGAAACTACCTCCTTGTGGGTGGTGGGTTCGATTCCAAGCAGGCGGAAATTCTTTGCGATCTCATCCGGGCGCTTGAACCTGTTCTTGCGGTCGATATTGTGGCGCCAGAAAGCACTCACAGCACCAGGTATATGCCCAGCTTTAGGGTCGACGGTTTCATTGATACCCAGATAGCGTTCCTTGGACCTCGCGTCTAGGAGGATGACTTTTCCGCGATTCACTAAGGTTTTCAGCTCAGATTCCGAAATTACCAGTTCGGGATCCCATGATGCGGTGGAAGACGTGTACAGAAGCCGCGGCATGGACTTAATCGGGCTTTCGCCGGATTGGATCAGCAGATGAGATGCGGTACTAAGTCCGCCGTTCAAAAGCGCAGCTTGATAACCGATGGCGCTCGCCATCCACCAGGCGCGTGCCGCGATTGAGCCTGCCTGGTCGTCGTAGAAGACCAACAGCTGATCTTTGGTCACCCCAAAGGAGCTTAGAACTGACTCAAAGTTCTTCGGATCGGGGAGCGGATGTCTGCCCATGGTCGGATCGACGTTGCGTGGGTCAGTAAGGCAAGTGTCAACATCAAGAAACGCGGCAGAGCGGATATGTCCATCGAGAAATGCCTGATATCCGCTTTTGCCATCTAGATACCAACGAACGTCGAACAGCTGGAGTTCTTTGGTTCCAAGCGACGGTGCGATTTCATCTAATTCAACCAGTTTCGCTACCAAGCCCACTTGGCCATAATAGGTGAAGGTGTTGGAATTAACCTGCCAACATCGCAGAATTAGGCACTAACTTTTATTCATGCCTCGTTTTGTGCTCACCGCAGTTGGTCCTGACAGCTATGGAATCGTGGCGCGTGTTACTTCCGCGCTGGCGGAGCTTAACTGCAATCTCGCTGATTCCACGATGTCAAACCTTTCCGGTCATTTTGCAATGATATTGGTGGTGGACGCATCGTCGAAGATTGATGAAAAATCCATCTATGATGCGGTGCAATCCCGATGTTCAGAGCTTTCGCTGCTGGTTGATGTAAAGAGGATTGACGACTATGTCGAGAACGATCTGGATGGCGATCGATTTGTCGTTTCTGTTTACGGAACGGACCGACCAGGCATTGTGGCCGGCATTTGCGAGGTCTTGGCGGTGTATCACGCCAACATTTATGATCTCACCACCAGAGTGATCGATACAGAATCAACGTCGTTTTATACCATGGTCCTAGAGGTCGCCCTGAAGGATTCAGGCGATCTGGCCAAGTTGGAAGGTGCTCTCGTGCTTAAGTCCTCTGAACTTGGTGTTAGCTGTTCAATAAGATCGTCAGATTCCGACGAACTTTAGTCGGTTCGAGATTTGAGACAGATGCTCACATGGCAATGCTGAGAGTTGTGGAAATAGGCAGTCGGGTTTTGTCGCTGATTGCACAACCAGTTGGTGAGGTTTCCAAAGAGCACAAGCTCTTGGCTAACGACCTTGTTGAAACTATGTATGGAACGCCGGGATCGGTGGGGATAGCTGCTCCACAAGTGGGCATTTCCGTTTCCCTTTTTGTTTTGGACGTCTCGGGCCACAAGAAGACGAGTACTTGTCATGGCCTGATCGTGATGTTCAATCCTGAAATTGTTTCCGCTTCTAACCCGGTCATCATCCGCGAAGGCTGTATGAGCGTTCCACACCTAACCGGAGACGTCAGGCGCGCGTCCGAGGTCGTGGTGCGAGGCTTGGGCATCGATGGCAAGGAAATTACGATTGAGAGCGATGCCTTTGAGGCTCGCGGGTTGCTACACGAGATTGATCATTTGGCTGGAAAGCTGTTCATTGATCGTATTGATGGCCCGCACGCGCTGTACAAACGCAGGAGATATCTTTAGACTCTAACGGAATTGACTTTTCCGTCGTTTAGCAGATATCAGCACCTAAAGCATTGGAGGATCAGCGTCAGACGGTAGCGGTTAATTGCAGGTTATAGATTGCTCTTGCTTGAGCCCGATTTTTGGATGGCACTGAATTACCAGCGCATTCGAACACTTGTTGTCAAGACTGTGATCTATCCTTGTGAGATCGATTGGATTCGAGCGATTATGAGGAGCTTAATATTGCGGCGCAGCAAGCGGTTGATTGTGGTTCGAAGTTTTTTGGGAATGCTCGGTTTGGGGGGAGTAGTCCTTGGATCCAGTTCGGCTGCATTCGCCAGTACGAGCAGCGGGTATTCGGCTGCCGGCTCGAATAGCAGGAGCAGCATGGTTACGGTTTCTCCTTCGGAACAAATTCCCAAAGGCTCCGCTCAAACGTCCGGCTTTCCCCAGATTCCATTAGCGGTTGCGTCTGCATCAACGGGCGTCTTGGGAAGTTCTATCAACCTGCTGTCGAATTCGGTGAAAGTATCCAATTCAACGCAGTCAATGACTTCGCTGGGCTCGATCAGTCCTCCGGATCCCACAATGGCGCTGGGGAATTCAACAACATTGGTTGCTACAAACGAAACGATTGTGCTTACTTCACGATCAAATCCTTCCGAGTCCAGATCGGAGACCATGGGTCAGCTGTTCAATTTGAGCCAGCCTGCGACCTTCACGGACCCTTCCGTAGTATTCGATCCAACTACGGGCCGCTATTTTATGAGCGTGCTTGCGTACTGTGTGATAAATATTGCCAGCTGCAATGGCACTTCCTTTGCATCGGTCGAGGTGGCAGTGCTAACTGATTCTGTTTCACCTCAAGTTGGCTCATATCAGCTCGACTACTCGACGCAGCTTCTGCATGACCAACCTAAAATTGCGGTAACAGGGGACAAAGTTGGTATCGCTTGGTCCGATTTCTATTTCCAGGGCGGCCAGGTGTCTCAATACTTGGCGCAGTCGACTCTCGCTGTCATTCCTAAGAGCGACTTGACGGCAGGTATCAGCTCGGCACCTGTCACTTTGCTGGTCCTACAGAATGGGGGAAACATAGATCCACCTATTCCCGTGTCGACCGTCGACTGGCTAAGGGTTGCCGATGAACCGTGGGCCGCGTCAGCTGGTTTGCCGAGTCACATTGGCAACTCGCTCTACGTCTGGGCCAATGATTCGAATCAAGCCCTTTATTGGAAGGTTACGGGATCAGGGCCGACGTTCAGCTTGACGTCGTCTTTCCCGGGTATGGTGTCCTTTTACCAGACTGCTGATGGCGTTAACCCAAGCGGTTCACCGATAGTCATGGCCTCTTCGGCCAATTTGCAAAACGGGTCGGGTCTTCCACTGGACGGGGACGACAACAGGTTTGAGGTAGCCCAGAACACGAACGGAAGCGGGCGTTACCCTGTATTTTCGGGAAACACTAGCTGCAGCAATGGTGGAATTGTTTCTTCGTGCGGATTTGTCGCAAAGGTGACACCTGGAGGTGTCATTGTAATGCCGATAGAGGTTTCCGGATATTCCTCGGGTTATCCCAGTGTGACGTCGGTCGACGGCGTTGACTCATCCTTTGTGGGTACAGTTACCCTTTCGTCGGGTTCGCTCAACCCGTCCCTTTACAGTTTTACGATCACGCCGGGGGCCTCGGGTTACCGTGAGACACTTAGCCCCATAGACGTTGGCACGGCACCTTATGCCTACTCCACCTCTCAGCCCTATTTGCGCTGGGGTGATTATTTTGGTCCGGTCGGTTTCGACATCTCGGCATCTACCTCTGCACAGAATCTCAATCCGGTCTTTTTCGCAACTGGGGAATACTCGGACAACTCCGCGCCGAGTAATTCTTGGGTAGTTCCGCAGGTGGAGTTTTCGCCATTGGCCAGCTCCACGTCGTACGCGAATGCAAAGGCAGGCTACTTGGAGGTGGCCTCGGACGGCGGAATCTTCTCCTTCGGCAACGCTGCGTTCTACGGCTCCATGGGCGGCCACACTCTGAACCAGCCTATTGTCGGGATAGCCTCTACGCCCGACGGCAAAGGGTAC
>JAJYFX010000269.1 GCA_021785315.1 Actinomycetes bacterium
ACTGATCGATATTTGGCGGTCAATCAAAGCATTCAGGTAGCCTTCTAGCCGTTCATCTGCAGCATAAAATCCTTTTTGGCCTTTGATCACGGCGATTCGAGCGTGTCCTTTATCGATAAGATATAAGACCGCGTCGTAAGCTCCGCTGCGATCGGCAGATACGACATTAAGAATGGACGTGTTGCTTACTTCCCTGTTGAGAACGACTAATGGTATCTCCTGGTCCATGATGTGGTAGATGAGGGCGTTATCCTTTTCGTTCTGGCTCATGATGATGATGCCGTCATAGCGACGACCGTCAATGAACTTGAAGTCCCGAAAACTTTCGGTGTCGTTTATGACGACGTTGTAATGCTGACTTATCCCACTTTTGACGCCCTTGACGGTTTCGTAGAAAAAATGTGGCGAAGTGTACTGAGCCAGAGTCGAGAAGAATAATCCAATGTTGTAAGAGCGATTTCTGACCAGGCTTTTCGCGCTGTAATTCGGAACATAATTGAGTTGGCTGGCCATATCCAGAATGAGGCGCTTGGTATTAGGGTTGACCAGGCTGCTGTCATTCAACGCCCTTGATACCGTGGTGTGGGACAAGTTGAGCATTCTCGCGATATCTTTTATTGTGGCTCCGATTGGTACCACCTCCTCCCGGCATTCTTGATGGCATCCACAAACGGCTAAATTTATCTGGTAATTTACCATGATGTGCAGGACCATTGAGCTTGCTCGTATTCCTGCACATGCTCAGGCTTTCAGGAGCTGGCATGAACGAAAAGATGGAAGTTAGCGAGCCGGCGCATATAGTCTCGCCAGGGATTGGATAGAGGCGATCCCGTTTATCTCAGTTGACGACAAGTTCCTCCAAAGGATTCAGCTTGCGCGGGTGCCTAGTACCTGCAATAATCTGTCGCTCAGATTTGAGAGAATTTCGGATTTCGAGATAGGCGCGCCGTCGCTGTCGGTCAGGTAGAAACTATCAACCACGTCATCGCCAAGCGTAAGAACCTTTGCATGTGCAACCGATAGCGACATTTGGGCGATAATTGCCGTTATATCGTGTAGAAGGCCGATTCTGTTCGGTGCCCAAACCTCAACCACAGTCGCTCTGGAAGAAGCATCCAGAGCCACAACTACTCTTGGCGGTACCAGCTGGACGCCCGAGCGCCTACGCGCCTTGGCATAGTTCTTGGCTTTGTCGTGCAATCTTTGTTGCAGACTTCCAGGTTCGTCCAGGCTCTTTTGCAGTTCCTTCTTGAATCTGTTCCAGTCGGTCGGCCTGGTCTCCGGGGGCTGGAGGAGAAAGTCTTCAATCGCCGCGTTTCCTTTGGATCCCACGCGGGCGGCAACGATATCAACTCCTACAAGGGCCAACGTGCCCGTTACAAGAGAGAAAAGACCCGGCTTGTCCGGAGCTACGATTTTTAGGGTCTCCGGAGTCGCGTCCATAGCCCAATCATTTTGTGCTTGGGCAATCAGGTCGTCAAAGTCGTTGCCGGGAAACTCATCGTCTTCCGGCTGAAGGCCTTCCATGCTTCTAATTGTCTTGGATGCAAGCGAGGAGACCAGCTTTGCCTTCCAGTCGCTCCAGGCACTCTTTCCTGTTGCTATTGAGTCCGCCTCCGTAAGAACTTCCAGCAGCTCGACAACCAATGGCTCCTTCAAGAGGTCTGCAACTTTAGTGATAGTGGTGGGATCTGAGGTATCTCTTCTGGTGGCGGTATCGGCCAAGGTCAGATGATTGGATACAAGGCGCACGACTATGTCGGTATCTCTGTTGCTCATTCCAAGTCTGGCGCAGATTTCCGGGACTATTTTGACCCCGGCCTCGGTGTGGTCGCCTGGGAGCCCTTTCCCAATGTCGTGCAAGAGGGCGGCAACCAGCAACAGGTCTGGGCGTCTTACTCTTCTTCGAAGCTTGGACGCGTTTGAAACGGCTTCAAGAAGATGCCGGTCAACCGTGTAAACGTGATAGGCGTTTCTCTGCGGCTTGCATCTGACGTAGTTCCATTCCGGAATTATTATCTCGAAAAGCCGAAAATGATCCAGCGCTTCAGCGACCTGTATCATCGCGGGGCCAAGCGAAAGGAAGCTGACGAAACTCTGGAACTCCTCTTCGGAGAAAACTGTGGGAGTTTCAATATTTGCGTCGGCGAATTCTTCCAATGCCCGTTCTGAAATGTGGAGATTGTTGGAACCGGCTATAACTGCCAGCCTCAGGAGCATGGCAAATGTAGGTCTGAATCCATCAGGAAGGGCCAGTGATATTTCATCGCCGTGGACCGTGAACTGGTTGGGAAGGTTTAGTCTGGGCGTGGTCTGCCTGGTGATCGAGGCCGTCAATTTCCGCGAGATCGTATCGAGGGCAAAGGAAATGGTTTTGCCGGCCTGAGCTATCTCTTCCATCAGCTTGTCGGCATCTTGGAAACCCATTGATTCAGCCACGCTGTCTTGGTCCTGCAACGAGAGGCGGTTGGAAGATCTTGGGTTTTTGATATGGAGCATTGCGCGGGTGTCTTGGAGAGTCCTTTGAGCAGAGTAAACGCCCATGAGCCCGGGCCCCAGCAGGTCGGTATCCTCAAGATACTCCAGCGACTTGATGATAGCGAAGTCCCTAAGTCCACCTTTTGCATCTTTTAGATCTGGTTCCAGCAGGTAGGCAAGTTCCCCGGACTCCTGATGGCGTTGTTTGGCGAAACCGATCACTGCTGCCAACATCGATTTGCGCTTATTCGCCCATGTTCGGCGAAGTGATTTGTCCAGCTCTTGGACGAGTTCAGAATCACCCACAATTAGTCGGGGCCGGCATAATCCGTTTAGGACTCGCGGATCGTTTTCCGCCATTCTGACTGCCTCTTTTATGGTGCGAACCGAGTTGTCGATTCTGAGGCCCGAATCCCAGAGCGGATACCAAATCGATTGGGCGAGGCTGTCCACCTGGACCTTTGGTTGATGGAGCAAGACTACGTCAAGATCACTGTTGGGTGTCATTTCGAAGTCGGCGTAACTGCCTACCGCGATCAGGGCAGTTCCGGCAGGAGTCGGATTAGGGAACAGTGACTTCAGCAGGCTGTCATTTAAATCCGTCAGTTCTTTGCCAATCTGACGAGGATCAACGAAGGCTTGTCCTAACAGCGCGCTCCTTGCTTGCTTGAAGTTGTCGATTATCAGCTTCAGATTGCCGTCCATGGTCCTTTGTCTTTCCGGAACATCTCAATACTAGAGGACATGGCAAAAACAAACGGGGCAGTTATCCGCGCAACTGCCCCGTTTGTCGCTTTGAATCGACTAGAGAGCGTCGGTACCTCTTTCGTTAGTCCTCACACGCACCAGTTCTTCGATCGGGACAACCCAAATCTTTCCGTCTCCGATCTTGCCGGTTTGCGCAGACGCAACAATTGCGTCAATAACCTGGTCCACCATGGCGTCATCAACCACTATCTCAATGCGGACCTTTGGGACGAAGGCCACCTGGTACTCGGCGCCTCGGTAAACTTCAGAGTGCCCCGCTTGGCGGCCATAACCCTGGGACTCAGTGACGGTCATTCCCTTTTGTTCGAGACGATCGAGGGCTTCTTTCACCTCATCAAGTTTAAATGGCTTGATGATTGCCACGATGAGCTTCATGATTCTCCTTTTCAATGTTTTCGGAACTAAATAACACTGAGTCAACTCGACTGTCTGCTTCTAGCGCAGACTGGCTGCCGCTCATAGATTCGGAAACATCCATGTTTCCCTGATTCCCTTTCCACCAGCCACATGGAGATCCATTGCCGGTCATATCTTTTCAATTTGATTCCATTGCCCGGTACCTGCAATTATCGCTAATGAGCAGGTTCGTCGCGGAATCGCTGAGCATGGTTAAAGAGGAAGCGTTCGCGTTAGGCAGGGCAGTGCTCAAGCCGGCCGCTTCCGAAGGACGAATTGCCAAGTTTCTTGGCGCGTGCCCGGCAGCCACATATCTAGCTGCGGTATGTGGCGGTAATCCCGTTCCTTGTACAGCAATGCGGCATTTGGACTTTCGATCCGAGTGCCAACGGAGCTGAATCGCATCGCCGAGCCCTTCTCGTTGTCTAGCTATATCGCGTATCTGACCACGTCGTTGTGGATTCATGCGAAATTCTTCGCATCAGTACCCCTACAAGC
>JAJYFX010000270.1 GCA_021785315.1 Actinomycetes bacterium
CCTGGAAGTCGTGGCGCCGGACGTACCCGGATATCTTCATGTCAGCGGCGAGTCGACCGCATCTGGGTACTGGTGTAGGACGGAGGCCACTAAGAACGCATTTCGAGGTGAGTGGCTGCGGACCGGTGACGTTTACGTCCGGTCTTCTGATGGCTACTATCAGTTCCTGGGCCGCAATAACGACATGATCAAGCTCGGCGGCATCTGGGTTTCGCCAGCTGAGGTCGAGGGTGTCCTTGTTGAACACGAGGATGTTTTGGAGGCTGCTGTCGTTGGAGGTTACAACGACGACGGGCTAGAGACCTCTGTGGCATTTATCGTGCCCAAGGCAGGAAAGTCAATTGACGAAGCGAGCATTGAGTCGCACTGCCGTTCAAGGATGGCATCATTTAAGCGGCCGCGCACCATCGTTTTCGTAACCGAGTTGCCAAAGACTGCCACAGGAAAGATACAGAGGTATCAACTTCGCGACCAGATCGCGCAAAAAGGGTAGTTGATGATTGATTACAAGAATGCTGTAGTCGTTGGCGGAGGCACCATGGGTTCCGGAATTGCCCAAGCTTGTCTTGAGTCAGGAATCCAAGTCGTCTTGGTCGAGGTTGACCAGGCGCGCGCAGACGCAGCCTTTGAATTGGTCAAATCTGGCGTGCGATCGAAGCTGGTCTACGAAAATAACAAAAATGATACTCCAGAAGTCGATGAGAGATTTAAGGCGATCATGGCTCGCTTTAGTGCCAGCGCTATTCTTCCCGCCCCAACAGCGGAATGGGCCCCAGAGCTGGTAATTGAAAGCGTCTTCGAAGACTTTGGGGTAAAGTCAGGGGTGCTCGCCGCGGTAGAGAGTATGTACCCTGAGTGTCTCGTGGTTGCGAGCAACACGAGCTCGCTGTCGATTAATGTACTTGGATCGAAGCTCTCTCGACCCGAGAAGTTTATTGGCATGCATTTTTTCAATCCTGTTTCTCGTTCTTCTTTGATTGAACTTGTGGCAGGGGAAACTACCTCAGGCGCGACTATCGAGTCTGCTCAATCGCTTGCACGGACACTTGGGAAGGAATCCATACTGGTTCGCGATTCTCCTGGTTTTGCGACAAGCCGGTTGGGGATTATCCTTGGTTTAGAGGCTATTCGAATGGTTGAAGAAGGTGTGGCGTCTGCGCAAGACATTGATCAGGGAATGGTTCTTGGATATAAGCATCCAATGGGTCCTCTTAGGCTGACTGACTTGGTGGGCCTCGATATACGCTTAGCGATTTCCGAGTACCTCGAAGGAAAGTTGGGATCCCGGTTTTCTCCTCCTCAGTTGCTGAAGGACAAGGTTGCCAGAGGTGAGCTTGGGAAGAAGTCGGGCAGGGGTTTTTATGACTGGTAACGCGGTCTTTCCTCCATTATCGGTGTCAGCCTGCACGTATTAGTCTGAAACACTGAATAATTTTTGTAGCCAAACAAGATAGGTTTGCCGGTGGGTATCGAAGCACAGTTTTTATCTATTGACGAGCTGAAGATTGAGTACTATCTATATCCGGCATCTGCCGAGCGTGAAGGCTTTCCCACTCTGGTGTTTCTCCATGAAGGCCTGGGAAGTTCCGCACTCTGGCGCAGCGTGCCCGAGATTATCAGGACTCAGCTAGGCGATCCCGCCATGCTCGTTTATTCGCGCGCAGGGTATGGAAGGTCGACGCCACTCGAGGGAGATCGGCCCGTCACCTACATGCACCATGAGGCGCTGGATATGCTGCCAAAGGTTTTGAGCGCGCTAAATGTCGAAAAGCCAATTTTGGTGGGACATAGTGACGGCGGATCTATCGCCCTGATTCATGCGGGAGCAGGTCACGATGTCAGCGCGCTCGTTCTGATTGCACCTCACGTAATAGTGGAAGATCGGTCAATCGAAGGAATCGCGGCTGCCAAAGAGACCTTTTTGAGCAGCAACCTTTTAGAGAAGATGAGTCGCTATCACATAAATGCGGAGTCAACCTTTTGGGGATGGAATAAGGTATGGCTTTCGCCGGAATTCAGGGAGTGGAACATCGAGGAGTATCTCCCCGCGATAGAGATACCGATATTGGTGATTCAAGGAGATGTCGACGAATATGGAACTTTGGCGCAGCTGGACCTGATAGCCAGAAATGTCGCCGGCGAAGTTGAAAGGAAAGTAATTGCTGGTGCACATCACTCGCCCCATCTAGAGTCCACTGATGAGGTGGTTGAAGCGGTAGTGAAATTCCTGAACCAATTTATAGTTTTGCCGTGAGCTAAGGAGTTTGTAGGTGTCGACTGTAAAAACACAATATCGCGATGGCGCCATATTTGTTGGGCTGGATAGGCCTGAAAAGCGCAATGCCCTGGATGAGCAGATGGTAGAGGAGCTGCATGAGGTTCTTGACGCGGCTGTTCGGAGCGAACCCAAGATCCTCGTTCTTCATTCGCTTGTAGAAAACATATTCGTTTCTGGCGCTGATATCGGCGAACTCCTGAATAGGGACGCAGACAGCGCAATGAGGTCTATCAATGCCAGCCTGTTTGAGAAGCTTGAACGATTCAGGTGGCCGACCATTGCGGTGATTGACGGCTATGCGCTTGGCGGCGGCTGTGAACTGGCGATGGCGTGCGACTTTAGGATCGCTTCACCTCGCGCCCGATTCGGCCAGCCAGAACTCGATCTCGGGATTCTAGCCGGAGCTGGCGGCAACTGGAGGTTGCCACAGTTAGTGGGCATCGCCATGGCACGCCGACTCCTCTACACGGGAGAGATAATCGATGCAGACAAGGCGCTCTCCGTTGGCCTGATTGACGAGATAACTCCGGCCGATGAGTTGATGGATTCGGCACAGAAGCTGGTTGACACCATCAGCAGAAGATCCTGGAGAGCGCTGGAGCTCACAAAACTGTCGCTCGGCGTAAACAGGCAACCAACTACCACCTTTGACATAATCGCACAGGCGCTTCTATTCGAAAGTGACGATAAGAGGACGAGGATGCAGGCGTTCCTTGACCGAACTTCAAAGAGAAACAGGTAGCTGGGGCTGCTTAGTTGACGATATGCAGAGTGGACTATCGGGAAAACTTTTCAGCCCAGTGGGTTGGAGTCAATTGCGCTGCACTCCCTTTTTGGCCAGTGCCATGGCCGGTCTTGCAGTTGGCGCCTAATAAAGCTTCAGGTAGAATCATTGAGTATTGAACCTCTAGATGAAGTCCTGATGGCAAATGCGGAGTTCTATTCCTGTTTCGAGGCACGGAGCCTCGACCGCATGAGCGAGGTATGGGAACATTCAGACATTATAAGATGTACCCACCCGGGCTGGCCTACTTTGAAGGGATGGGGTGCCGTCTCGGCTTCTTTTTACAATCTCTTCCAAGCCGAGGCTGGACTCCATTTTCTGCTTATGGATACTGAAGTGCGTTTTGAGGCCAATGTGGCGCTGGTTTTTTGCACTGAGAACATTGTGAGCCAAAGACCCGGGCCATTGGTGTCGAGCCTGAATATTTTTTGCTTGGAGGGCTTCGAATACAGGTGGCGGCTTATTTCGCACCAAGCGTCGATTTCCAGCGAATCTTTCGGTTGAGCATTAAATAAGACCCTACTGAGTGACGGTTCGCCTGCCTCCGTGGTTGTGCAGCGTCCCGCTAGCCTGGCAATGTGGAAAATTTCATAACTTCGTCAGGATATCTCGCCATTTTGGTTCTGATGGTTGCCGAATCCGCTTGCATCCCCGTCCCTTCTGAGTTGATAATGACCTTTGGCGGCGTCCTTGCTGCGACGGGCAGGCTCAATTTGGCCTTAGTTGTGGTAATGGGAGCCGCTGGGAACCTCATCGGAGCCTACATAGCATGGGCGGTTGGCAGAACGGGAGGTAGAGCTCTGGTCTTGAGGTATGGCAAGTATATATTCCTCAGGGCACATGATCTGGAAAGGGCGGAGAAATGGTTTGCCAAAAGAGGCCAAGCCGCGGTTTTTTTCGGCCGGCTTCTACCTGTCGTACGGACCTTTATTTCACTTCCGGCGGGAGTTGCCGAAATGGAGCCGATTCGGTTTGGATTCTATACCCTTCTGGGCTCGGTACCTTTTGTGGGAATTCTTGCCGGGCTTGGATACGTGGCCGAGTCTAACTATCACACTATCGTCAAGT
>JAJYFX010000271.1 GCA_021785315.1 Actinomycetes bacterium
CCATCTCGCCAACCAGTCCAGTCCCTATCTCGTCCAGCACAAGGACAATCCGGTAGATTGGTGGCCCTGGTGTGCTGAGGCTCTGAACCTGGCCAAGGCGACAGACAGGCCGATATTCCTTTCAATCGGCTATGCAGCATGTCACTGGTGTCATGTCATGGCTCACGAATCTTTTCAAGATCCCCAAACCGCTGCCTATCTCAATGACCATTTCATCTCCATCAAGGTCGACCGAGAAGAACGGCCCGACATCGACGCCTTATACATGGAGGCGGTACAAGCGATCACCGGCTCCGGAGGCTGGCCAATGAGCGTCTTTCTAATGCCAGACACCAGGCCCTTCTACGCCGGCACCTACTTCCCTCCACGAGAAGCTGGGGGTATGGCCAGCTTCCCCTCGGTTCTAGAAGCCCTTCATGACGCCTGGAGGAATCGCCGCGACGAGGTCGAGCACCAAGCAGACCAAGTCAGCACCGCAATCTCTTTGAGGACGTCGATCGAAAGAAACAATTTCAGTATCGAGACCCGCGAAGAGCAAGAGCTCTTGAAATCCTCAACCGCCCAGGTACTGCAAACATACGACAGCAAATGGGGAGGATTTGGACCTCCGCCGAAATTTCCGCAGACGAATCTTATCGAGGTTCTCTTCAACAACTATCTGAGATCCCACGCTTCGCAGGAACTAGAGGCAGCTTCCACAACTCTTGACGCGATGTGCTCTGGCGGCATTTACGACCACATTGGCGGAGGCTTTGCCCGCTACTCGACCGATGAAAAATGGATGATCCCTCATTTCGAGAAAATGCTATATGACCAAGCGCAGATGGCACGAATCTTTGCCGTCGGATGGGCCCTGACCAAAAATCCCAACTGGAAGCAAGTAGCCTGCGAAACGGTCGAATACGTGCTCCGTGATCTCCACACAGATGGCGGCGGCCTATTTTCAAGCCAAGACGCCGACTCCGAAGGGGTGGAGGGAAAATACTATCTCTTCGGCGTTTCCGACCTGCAAAAGATTCTTGGCAAGGATTCAGATGAATTCATCGAACACTACGGAGTCACCGGCAGGGGCAACTTCCAAGGTTCAAACATATTGTTCCGCCCAAAAAGGGGAGATCTTATTCGCGGAACGAAACTCGAAGCGTGCAGGGCAAAGGTGCTCGCTGCCCGCTACCAACGAATTCCTCCAGCTCTTGACGACAAAGTCATCCTTGAATGGAATGCCATGTTCGTTTCCACGCTTGCACAAATTGGCTTCATCATGGATCGTGCAGACTGGATAGCCACGGGCGAATCACTCTTGCAATTCCTGGAAGACAACATGAGGCGCGATGGAAGATGGATGAGGATATGGCATCAGGGGTCAGTGTCCCAGCCAGCCTTTGCTGGTGACTATGCCAATCTTGTGGACGCCTACACCCGGCTCTATGAGGCGACTGGAAAAGCGAAGTATTTAGCAAACGCGGAAGCCACTGCACGCCAGCTGCTGGACCTCTTCGAAGACAAGGAGAATGGGGGTTTCTTTACCGTCGGAGAGGACCAGGAAAGGCTGATCGTGAGAACAAAAGACCTTTTTGACGGAGCGATACCCTCAACCAACTCAGTCGCCGCGCGGAGTCTTGCACGCCTGGCCAAACTGACTGACGGTCAGCAATTCAGAGACTCCGCAACTGGCGTTGTCGACTTGCTGGCTGCAGCTATATCCCGGCATCCAGGCGCGTTTCCGGTAATCGTTCAATCCATTGCACTCCTCGGCGCCCAATCTCAAGAGATCGTGATACCCGGTGATCGCCTCGATCTTGTCGGCCAGCTCAAGGGCAGATGGTTGCCCAACGCTGTCATTGCGTTTGGAGAACAATACCCCTCTCCGCTATGGGACGGACGCCAAAGAGGATTTGCATATATTTGCCGAAGTTTCAGCTGCCTTCAGCCATTATCGCAGCCGTCTGAGCTATCCGACGCACTAGATTCACTGCTCTAGACATTTTTCTACCGATTTAATGGATTATCATCAGGACTGACATGAACGCAATTAGGCCTAGTTTCGGGGAAAACACTTCATTAGAAATTTCCGTTCTCGCAAACTTCGGTAACGAAATATTCGGAATCGATCAGAACACGAACGCATTTGTACGCTTCGATATAGAGCCCGACAGATTCCCATCAGTCTCCTTCAACCCATTTGCACTCTGGAAAGTTCGCCTGAGCGATGAACCCGGCATTCGGGATCCTGCTAGGCCCGAACTGATTGGGGTTACCGAGATAATTCCGATAGGCCAAGTCCATAGCAAGAGCGCCATCGCCCAGCTTTCCAAAGAGTGCTCAAGTCCCAGTGCTATGCCAATTCTCGGCTTCAACGGACCCTCTATTTCCTACGGACTGATCACAGGTCGGTCGCCTTCCATCACTGTCATCGAGCTAACGAAGAGACAGGCAATTCGCAAGAACAGCTACGGCGAAATCACCATCAGCTTTCCATGGAGCCAGATCATCACCTCGCTTCCGATCGGAAATCAAGCCGAGCGCCAACTTTTCGAAAAGGTCAACCGGCCGCTGAACACCGATGGCGAGATTGCCTCAGTCTTGGGATTCAAACCGAAATTCATGGTTGTCGCCCTTGCAAAGCCTAGGGGCGGGTACTGCCGCAAGGTCGCCGTCGGACTGCTGCCAAAAAAAATCTCCCGGAAAACTGCCAAAGTCCTGAAAGCGAGACAGCTCGAATCGGCCGCAGCAGGGATTTGGCCAGTTCAAGATACCAAAGCTACGATCATCAGCGATCTTAATGACGATACGGATTGACGACCCGCAACGACCGGGGGCAAGGCGAAAATAAACCCTGCACTTCTCCTGGCGACTGGGCATGCCTGGCCGCGTGCGACCCTCACTGTTTATCGGAGCACAAACGCCGATATTTAACGAATCATATGCAAGAGAAACCTCGCAACCCGATATAGCAGGACAAACAAAACCAAATACAGCAACACCCGGATTGGAAGCAAAACCAGCGAAACTACCGATCCAGAAAGCGCCGTCAATATCACAAAACCTATAGCAACAACGACCATGGGACCCAGAATCGCGAGTCCGCCACGTCTTCGACGCCGGTAGCCGCTGTTCACGATCTCGAATTTACTGCGCTCTATCTTTTGCCATGGTCTGTACGAATTGTAGTCAGGCAGTTCCCGCAAGCATTGATGAAGCTCAGAATATGTTCTTGCTGCCATAGCCGCGCTAATGCGATCCGAAAGCTCGGAAATCGTTAGACGACCTTCGGCTGCCGCCTCCCTGAGAAGATTGGCGACATCCGCCCTGTCTGCGTCTGACGCCCGAGTTGTCATCCATCTCCCGTCCATAGTTAAATAATGGCACTTATCAACTAACTGTCAACTTCGCAACGAATCAATTATCCGATTTTCTCCTGGCGGATCGACCGAAAAAGTTCTGACCAAAATCGAGCCGGGCAATATTTGGCCCACTAGTCGGAAATCAGGCCAAATCCACAATCCCAACCAAATTCGTCGAACATCGCGAACTGTGACTTTGGCTGAGGATAGCTCGAGAACCTCGGTAACGCGATGGCGCACCGCCACAGTTCCTGATCCTGTGCGCTAGCCATGCATAGCGAGATTTGATTGGCGCGAGCCTCAGAGACCAGATATATATCCCAGCAGGAAAACTAAATAAGTCAAGGGATGTCGATGGGCTTGGTCCAGTTCCGCTCCCGGCTTAGCTATCCAAAATGGCCCTTACCCACCGAGAGGACCGAGGGCGCTCGGCGGCGGAAGGTCAGCTGCGGGGTTGCTCGCGAGCGTCGTCTTAGGGTTAATGGGTAGAGGATCCGGCGGTCGCGGCATCTGAGAGAAGTCAAAGTCCGCTGCCAGGTTGCCGAGCACCGCACTGTTCTCTCTGACATCGGGTCGAGGATCAGGACGTCCATCGGTTTTCGGATTGAGCCGCTGACCGCCCAAGAAGTCGTCCTCGATGAAGCGCAGGTAGGCATCGTAGGATAAGACCTGCTGGTCGACCAGACCTGCGCGAGCATAAGGGCTGATGACGATACCGGGAACTCGTATGCCGTAACCCAGCGAATCCGGAGTCGGAGGAACCACCTGGTCGTAGAA
>JAJYFX010000272.1 GCA_021785315.1 Actinomycetes bacterium
CGAAGAAATCTCCT
This sequence comes from Actinomycetes bacterium, assembly GCA_021785315.1. The sequence goes on from JAJYFX010000272.1 coordinate 15, forward strand.
CGACTGATGTCGCCAAGAAGCTTTCCGAATGGAATGCATCCAGCTTTCTCGTGAGTATGGCCCCGTCAATTTCTCCCGCTTCCATCAAAGAACAAAGCAGGGCGGTTATGGCACCCCCGTCTTGTGCGCCCGGCGTTTTGGCCACTGCCCTTGCTGAGAATACGGCTCTGATCTTGCCAAGCAGCTCTGAGTCGTGGACGCTGTGCTCAGCTTGAATTTTATCGGGCTTGTTCACGCTTGTTTCGCTAGAAAGCAACTTCGTCAATCGCTCTACCCTGAATCCTGCCAGTGGGCAGTAGTCCCAACAAGCTGAGCACCCTGTGCACATCTTCACCAGCGTGGGCTTGCCATCCTCACCCACCCCGATCGACCTCGAAGGGCAAGCAGCAATGCAGCCCCCACAGCCAACGCACCTTTCCGCATCTATGACCGCCGAGGCGGTCTTGTGAAACCAGATCTTTTCCGGAAGTTCCGGCATACCGCTAGACGTCGCGATCTCGTCGCGCACATTGGATGCCGGATCAACAAGAGTGAAAGTCATCTAACGCTCCAATTTCTCTGGGTCTGAACAGCTCTATGCTCCAACGGTGGAGCCAACGGGATCCGATCCGCCCGACCAAGATTCGGTTACCGTCTCAAGATCCGAAAGCTCGATCTCACCCCGAGCGATCCTGGAAACAAGGCGTGTTATGTCATCGAATGCGAGATCGGCGGACAGATCGCCACGGCGCCATTTGGCCAGATTGCCTGCTCCCGCATCGCCTCCCAAGGCTATGTCAAATGCATCGAAGATTTGGGACTCATTTTTGCCCATCGTCCCCCTGAGACCGATATGGGCCAGCCCGATCTGTGCGCACGACGCCTTGCACCCTGACATGTGAATTCGAAGTCCCTGCAGCCTATGCCAACCCTCTTTCGGCACGTTCGACCGCAGATGCTCGATAAGCCTGGCTCCATAGGGCTTCATGGCCAGAATTGCGAACTTGCAAAACGGCGCGCTCGTACAAGCGATCACGGCACGATCAAACGGATCAGGGTTGGGACTGAACTTGGCCAGAAGAGGCTCGTCTAGGAGCTTTTCCACATCTGCCACTCCTGTCAGGACCAAGTTCTGCCGGTGGGTAAGGCGGATCCTCCCGTCACCGTGCCTTTCGGCAATTTCGGCAATTTCGTTGATCTCGTCGCCAGAAAGCCTTCCCAACGGCACGCTTAGGCCGACATAGTGGGTGCTGGAATTATCGCGGTGAATCCCGATATGGTCTTCGAACTGCCAGCTCGAGAGGTCGTAACCTATTTCTCTTGGTTTGAACCCGAGACGGCTGATTATCTCGGACTCGATCTTTTCCTGGCCCAACTCGTGCACCAGAGCCCTGAAGCGATTGATCGACGAATTCTGAAAATCACCGAATTCGACGAAGACTTCAGCTGCCGCCCTCACCACATCAGTTACCTGATCAGAGGTTACGAAAAGATTCGCCAAGGTTGCAAGCCGGGGATAGTCAGAAAGCCCTCCCCCGAGGTGAACATGAAATCCGAGCTCACCGTCTTTCCTAGCGGGAGTGAACGCAATGCAATTGACGCGTGCCACGATGCAATCGGTATTGCAGGCAGTGATGCCCACCTTGAACTTGCGGGGGAGAAAGGCGCTCAAAAGCTGGTTCTCCATCGCGAAGCGGTTGAGCTGGTCGATAGCTTCCCCTACTTCGAAATGGGCGGCGGCATCTATACCGTCCACAGGGCACGAAGTGATGTTCCTAATGGAATTCCCGCACGCCTCATAGGACCAGAGCCCAACCGATTCGAAGCGCCTCCAAATCTCCGGAAGATTCTCGAATCGTATCCAGTGGATTTGAAAGTTCTGGCGCGTAGTGATCTCGGCAAAGCGCTCAGGCGCGTCAACCCCGGGATCTCTCAGTGAAAGGTCATTCACGACACCGCCAACCGTCCTGAGCTGTGCGGATGTGAGCCTCCCGCCAGGAATGCGCGTCCTGAGCATGAAAGTATCGGGAAAGTTGTCATCGTAGACTCCCACGAGCCTCAGCTTGCCAACCCCCAAGGACCCGCGATCAGAATCGTTCAGGTCGCCCCATTTACACGGTCCCCTGTCCAGGATTGCCCTCCTGATTTGCTCAGGGGTTTGTTCGGCTTTGAAGATCGACTTAGTTGCCATGGAGTATCATATTACCATAAACCTGACTATTCTGATCAACTTTTAATACTTTATAATTTGTCAGTTTCCCCATGTCCAAAAAGGATCTTGTGCAGTGGTGATTTAGCCGCCTGTATTCGCAGCTCGTTCCCCGCGTCGGGCGAGGCGAGGTCATCCGTGAAGCTCCGCCGGACTCCGCACGCCTTTCTCCAATTCACCCCGGTCAAACTCGATCGTCGAGATGCCCCAATTCTTCAGGTACTGTCGCTTCTCGACGAATGCATTTAATGCTTAGCTATCAAGCGATAAACCCTGCAATGGCTGCACAGTTAGCGCTGTCCTTGCCAGCTCTCACGGACGGGGTCTGGGGCGCAGATTGATCAGATATGAGAGGGGCGTTTATATTCTTTTTCTTCACTAAAGGACGCTGCAGGCGTACCTGTCACTCAGATCCGCTGCTATCGGTTTATTGTCAGACCCTGCAAATAGCTGAAAAGCCACTTTCAAGCGAATACGAGGGCAGAGGTGGGTGTCAAGCATGTCCTGAAACAGTGCCAACTACGTATCGAACATGTGTAAAGGATGTCCCGATGCTTATTTGTCAAGCATCTACCGGATCTTTACATGGGAAAAGTGGGCCGCCAGGGTCTCGATCCCTGCACCTTGAGATTAAAAGTCTCCTGCTCTGCCCGATGAGCTAGCGGCCCTCTAAGTAAAACAAGATTAGATCCTAACGTGAAAATCCCTGACCTCATCTAACTAATGAATCTTCCGGGAGATTTGCCCCGCCCTCATTACTTCTACGCGGACGTAATGGAATGCCGGCGGGAACAGTCAACAGTTAGCCAAGCGTAACCTTGTCACCTGCTCGTCTAAATGGTTTCACTTAGAAAGTTCTGAATTCGTCTGGATAGAATCGTGTCCTATTGCTCGGCCTTGGACCGAAGGCTGCGCCCCAAGAACAGTCATACATGACATGGCGAAAGAACCCGCGTCCCAAAAAAGGCTCTACATCGCCTATTGGAAATTTGCTATGAATCGCAGCCCTGGGTTTGAAGGTCTTCAACATCGTTCAAATATTCTTCCCTCAGTAAATTTTCATCACCGGAGACTTTAATGAAGTTGCAAAAACTCATAACATAATCGGAGCAATTTTGTCAGCTTCAAACTTGGAAACGGTAAAAAGACCTTCCGCTTCTGGAAACAAATCACCCAGATCCCATGAAGCAACGGCGAATGCGAAGCTAACGGCATTAACAGGACTGTTGATCTTTTTCCTTTTAGCTGCCGAAGGAATGACCATCCCCTTTGTGCGCCAGCTAATTTCGCTTCATGTCTTTATTGGCTGGATTCTTTTGCCGCCGCTTTTGTTGAAGATCACCAGTACTACCTACCGATTTGTGATGTACTACATCGGAAATCCAAGGTACACGAAGGCCGGACCGCCTAAGCCGCTGCTCAGAGTCATCGGGCCATTGATCGTCCTAACCACCACGCTTTTGATGTGGTCAGGAATTGAAATGGTGCTGATTGGTCCGCATGGCTCAGGTATCAGGTTATGGGACACCGTTCACAAAGCCTCTTTCATTTTCTGGTTTGCCCTTATGACCGTTCATGTACTGGCATACTTCCTGAAAGCAGGCCTCCTCTCAATGTCAGAGCTAACCCGCAAATCCGGTGCGCACTCGTTTAGACCTTCTGGAAGACCAATCCGGTTGGCAATGGTGATCGGGGCTCTCATTGTGGGGGTGATACTCGGACTACACCAGTGGCATCTGACCGATTCATGGGTTTCGATGCTGGCTGGCCACAAAAAGTTTGGCTAAAGAATGCGAACTCCGCTCATCAGAATAGATAAACTCGAAACCCATGGGCAATGAGGGGCCGCAGCTAACAACTTCGGATTTGGAGAGACTCGCCGCAAAGGTAGTCGAACTCG
>JAJYFX010000273.1:0-3635 GCA_021785315.1 Actinomycetes bacterium
TAGACAATGAGACACTGGATCACCTCCTTTCGGTTGTTGATGGACGATGACCAATATAGGCGCCGGTTTCCGATTCGGAAGCCCATTCGGGCGCCAGCGTCTGCCTGCTCGCTCGGCAGCCCCGGCCCCGCTCCAGCCAACGCTCTTTCGCCGACCGGCCGCCGTGACGCCCCGCGGCAGCGGTGCTAGAACTCGTGTCGTCGAATGAGGCGCTAACGCTTTCGGCAAGACTTCAAGCGTGCCAAATCTATTAGCGAGATATGGCATCTAAGATGCTAACCGTTCGCCAGACTCTGATCCATGCGGTGAGGATCGAGGAGACTCGGTGGCCGGAAAGCGATAACAAAAGGATACCTAGGAATTCCCAGGTGTCCTGGAGCGGAGAAATGTGTCTGATCGTCACGGCGATATGATGGAGCTCCTCAAGGAGTGGCCCGTCAAGAACTATGCGTGTTTTGTACTCGATTTTTCATTAGGTTCAGTCGACATTTTCGGGGATCGTACGAGTGTCTTCAGGTGGGCGTCAGTTAGCAAGCTTGGCAGTGCTTTAGCAATCCTGTCCGCCGTTAGTGAAGGGGTGTCGACCATTGACCAGGACGTGGCGAACGGCTCATTAGTAAGCGACTTGCTGGCACATGCATCGGGTTTGGCGACAGACATCGATCTTTCGGTTGATATTTTCAGCCAAAAGCTTGCTGCTCCTGCCCGGACAAGGAGAATCTATTCGAACACTGGATTTGAATTGCTGGCCGCAAGCTTTGAGAAGATGACTGGATTTCGCTTCAAGGACTACATGTCGGAGGTTTTATTCCAACCGGCCAAAATGGAATCCGCGAGCGTGAGCGGGAGCCTTTGGCCTCATGCGGGCGAGAGCGGATCTGCTGCGGGTATCCTGGGCAGTCTTGAAGACCTCATCGGATTAGCTAACGCTCTTTATTTCGGCACCCCGTTTGTAGACAAAGAATTGCTGGAAACGGCCAAGAAACCGTATCTGGCCGATCTGCCAGGTATTTTGCCTGGATTTGGCAGTTTGTCACGAAATACTTGGGGTTTGGGATTTGAGGTAAAGGGCGAGAAGTTTCCACATTGGACGGCGAAATCCAATTCTTCCTCCACCTACGGTCATTTTGGAGCATCAGGGACGTTCCTATGGATAGATCCAACCATCAGTCTTGCGGTTGGGGTTCTTACAGACAGGGATTTCGGACCATGGGCCCAGAAGCGTTGGCCGGAGTTATCGGAGCTGGTCATTGAGTCATATTGAGCAATCGTGCCCTCAGTAGCTTCGCCAGTGAGAATTTGCAGTGATTTTTGCTCAGGAACAACAGACAACGGGCATCTGGGCACAAGCGTGGGACTCGAACGGCCGGAGGTGTGCACTCACGAGTCAAGAAGATCGCGAATGACCTCTGCTGATAGCGCGGACACTGCCGGATGGAACCAGGCGCACCGCGCGTTTGAAATAGTTGAGCGGTCTTTGACGTGCGACCCGTACCTGTTTCGTTTCAACAAGTGGTTTCGCGTATACGGGCGCCGTCATTGCTTGCCTGTTGAAGCTTGCCCGCTGGAGGGGCGTGCTTCAAAGCGATTCGCAGACCGTACGCTTGTATTTCACTTAGACTACCTGGTCGGCAATGGCCGTTGCCGTAGAAGCGTGCTCGCGATGTTGGAAACGAAATCTAGTTCCTGGTTAGCCATTTCTAAGTTCTGATTACCTAGCTTCCAGCACTCGCTAGTGCCATTTGTGTAATTTGGGTTAGCTGAGTGGCCTGTCAGCTGGCCGTTCTCGTCGTTTTTGAACGTGCGCATCGAGCGCGAGACCTGCGCGCAAAAAACCGCCATCTTGTTTCGGGCCGTTATTTCCGATTCGTTGAGAGGTTCGGTTGGCGCAATCTGCGTCAAGTTGTTGCGTCGGTTAGATGGCCTCTCGAGTCAAGCAGCATGGTGCGCAAACAGGGATCTCCTGGGGCTATTTCTCTGGCTGATTCCTCCAGCTCGCTTAGCGAGTCTCGGTGCAGGATTCTGATTTCATCGAGCAGAGGATTCGCTTGAGGCTCTCCGTTGCGAATTATCTGTTTTTGCAGGGGGCGAAGTTTTTTGGCCTCGAATTCCGGGATTTCCGTCAGATTCTCCGGTGAATTAATTATTTCCAAATATTCCACGACTGCCTTGTTGCGCGAGTCGATGACGCGCCAAGGGAACTTTCTGCCGCCCAACGTTGCCTTGGCTGCTGAACGTTTGGCGACGGGAGAGAAGCTGGGGCTTTGCGCGTTTGATTTGTCGATTGCAACTAGCTTGTAAACGAAGTTGGCTGTAGGTGCTCCTGAACCTGTGACCAGCCTTGTTCCCACGCCGAATGCGTCTATTGGCTCAGGCGAGAGTTCATTGATGCTGTACTCATCGAGATCGCCGGAAATCACGATCTGCGTTCCTGTTGCTCCGAGCGAATCAAGCAGAGCTCTTGCTTTTCGGGATTCTTTCGCAGGATCGCCTGAGTCTATACGAACAGCTCCCAGGGAGTTTCCGGTAACCGAAATTGCTTCTCTAATGGCCTTTTCTATATTGAAAGTGTCCACAAGCACTGTTGTTTCGGGCCCTTGCGCACGGATCTGCGCCATAAACGCTTTCTTCTCGCTGCCGTGGGCCAATATGAACGCGTGTGCCACAGTACCGGCAATTGGGATCCCGTAGATCTGACCGGCCTTCAGATTAGAGGTAGCGGCAAATCCAACAATATAGGCACTTCGTGCCGCGCTTATTGCGGCATATTCATGGGTGCGCCGCGAACCCATTTCAACCAGCCGGCGTCCGTGGGCAGCCGACACCATTCTTGCACCGGCAGAGGCGACGGCGGAATCGAAATTCAAAATTGAAAGAATTACCGTCTCGAGGAGAACTGCCGCACCAAAGGGTGCCTCGACTCTCAAGATCGGTGAAAAGGGAAAATAGATGTCACCCTCTTCGTATGACCAGACATTGCCCGTGAATTTAAAATTAGTTAAATACTCGAGCGTTTCTTTGTTCAGGCGCTTGGTCTTTTCCAAATACTCGAGATCTTTGTCATTGAATCTGAAATTCGCAATAGCGTCAATGACGCGGCCTATTCCCGCGACGACCCCAAAGCGCCGGCCCGAGGGCAGGGACCTCGCGAAGACTTCGAATGAGCTCTCCCGTGACGCGATGCCAGATTGCAGGCCCGCCTCCAGCATCGTCAGCTCATAAAAGTCCGTCAGGAGCGAAGTCGTCATGTTACTTCTTCTGTATTTGGAGAACTGCCTTTAAATCTGCGAAGATTCAATTTCAGTTGCGTATACCGGCTTCTTTTTCGCCGATTTCTTAAAGAGGATCAGCAGGTAAATCGCCGAAACAGCGACGACGACAAGTGAAAATACTTCGACGGCATCCCATAGGCGAGGTACTGCAAGCCAAAAGTACTCGTCGCTGAACCGCGGAATGTTCCACAGCAGCGCCGCCGCACCTATTAAGGCCCCGTCGGGCGAGTTATGTTCTCTGAAGTATTTTTCAAGCTTCAAGAGGATGAGGAAGATTATGGCGTCCTCCGCGGCCTGAAACAATGGGACCGGAATTCGGTACCCGTTCTGACCCGCATACTGCAGACCATACCATGCGCTCGT
>JAJYFX010000273.1:3645-4101 GCA_021785315.1 Actinomycetes bacterium
GCCACCGCCATTGATCATTAGCTGCGGCCCCAAAAGCCGCCCCATTGCCCAGGCTGAAACGAGCACTGGTGCAATCAGATCAAAAGCCTTTGCGTATAAAAGTTGAGGTGCGTAGCGGTGTTTGAGATACATGGCCGTTGGGATCGCAAATAGTAATCCGCCGTATGACGAGAGCCCTCCGTGCCAAATCAGCACTGTCTCACCTGGGTTATGAATGTAGTAACTGGCGTTTGCCACAATATGCACAACTCTTGCGCCCACGACAGCCGATCCAATGATCCAGAGGAATGACCTCTGCAGCCATTGAGCGTCGTAGCCATTGTGTTTCAGTCTGTGGTCGTAGTAGCGATATGCAAAATAAAACGTTATGGCCAGGCCAATCCCATAGGTATGGATCGTCAAAGGTCCAACGTGGAAAACTACGGGAATTGGCCGCATTTATAATTCCTTGTTTTT
>JAJYFX010000274.1 GCA_021785315.1 Actinomycetes bacterium
ATGCGTGCGATAGCCGATGCCTTGACTGCGCATGGTTTCGCCGCGAGATCAGAGCCCGCCGGGCCAAATCGCGACACGGTGATTTCAGACTGTTGTCCATTTGGCACCGTAGCGCTGATGCATCCCGTACTATGCGCGGTGGACAGGGGCATTGTAAAGGGCATGCTGTCGACGCTCTACGGAGGGCCAGTGCCTATAAGGATGTCCTCAAGAGCGCGCGGCGATCAGAACTGCGCAGTTTCCATCTGATCCGTCGACTTTGGCAAGGGCTTGCAGCGCTTTGCCTACTGGGAATCCCTTTTCGCTTTGGCAAGAGGGGACGTAGCCTTCTGACAGTTCAGTCGTCCCAGTACCTTTGCTCCTTCCAAGGATCGCCATACATGTGGTAGCCGTTTTGCTCCCAGAATCCAGGCTGGTCACCACTCATGAATTCGATCCCCCTGAGCCACTTCGCAGATTTCCAGAAATACAGCCTTGGCACGAAGAATCTGAGAGGATAGCCATGGTCCGGCTCTAGAGGCCTGCCGTCATATTCGTAAGCCAGGAGCGCGACGTTGTCTCCCCTCAGGTCTTCAAGAGGGAGATTCGCAGTGAAACCGTATTCGGAGTGGCACATTATGTGAGTGGCGTCGCTATGCGTGCCGGCCATGTCATAAATGACTGAAAATGGCACCCCTTTCCACTTGGTGTCGAACTTCGACCACTTCGTGACACAGTGGATGTCAGTAGTGACTTCGACCGATGGCAGGTCAAGGATATCTGACCAAGAAAGCACAAGTCGATTATCGACAAGCCCGGTGATCGAAAAAGTCCATGAAGATAGATCCGGGTATCTCGGAACACTGCCCGCATGCAATACGGGGAATCTATCCGTATGATATTGACCAGGTGGAAGACGATTTGGATCAATGCCCGCCTGTAAAAGCTGATACCTGTTGCGATCAAAAAATCCCATACCTAATCCTAACAATCTGAGAAATCTAAATGGCCTAGTTAAGTTGCGAAGGAATAGGTTGCCCAGCCTGTTTGTAAGCGGATAAGATCACGGATTTGGTGGCGTCAATAAAAGACTGGCTTGGTTTATCCGCAAGGAACGCGTGAAACTGAGATATTGCCCCATTCGCGTCATGGCGATCCTGGAACAAGACGTAGCCAAGAAAAACTCGAGCGTCAGGATATCCCGGATCGAGCTTCACCGCTTTCTCGAGAAGCTGCTGGCCTTGATTTATCAAGGCCGAATTGCTGTCCTTTTCGCCGGCCTGTGCCAATAACCACCCCTGGTAGGCCAAGGCGACGGGTTGATTCGGATCGACCTCTAGCACAGATGACAGCAGCTGAAGAGCCTGCACATCCTGCCCCTGGTTAGCGAGAACTCTTGCCTTCAGAATCGTTTGAGCCTCATTCTGTGCTTGGACAGCCGTGGCGGCAAGCTCCTTTTGGTTGTTGTCATGGTTCCGTAAAATCCACATCGCTGATCCTGTTCCAGCCAATACGAGCAAAGCGCCTATGCAGAGAAGCCACTTCTTCCGAACTGGGCCAAGGCTCTTTTGCCCCGCCAACTCATCTTGAGGCGTTTCGCCCAACGATACTTGCATTTGGCCGACGCCCGTCCCGGCGGCAGTGTCATCTCCGATCGGAATTTCCAGGTCCGATTGCCGTCCATCGTCGTCGAAAACTCCAGCACTATTCCGCCAGCGGCGAAAGCCAAAAAATGCAGTCAGCCCTACTATCACCGCCAGGAACGCGAACGGAAGAAGCGCCATTATAGTTCCGCCGTATGCGGCTGGCGGAGACATAAGAATTGACGGGCCGTAGCTTGCTTCCAATGCGTTGATTATCTGGGAGTCGCTTTGACCCGCCTTGACCTGCTTCTCGACGAAACTTCTAACCGCAAATGCGCCAGCGGTATTCGACGCTAGTGCGGAAACCCCGTCACAGCTCGGGCATTTAACCTCGGATTCAATTCGTATCACGCGCTGCTGGGATGTAAGTTGCGACCTTGAAGAGAGCAGGGCGTAGGAAATTCCAACGGCAGTGACCGCCACCGCTACGATAAGCAGCCATTTCAACAGCTTCATTCTGGGAATCAGCGCTTTAGGTGCGCTTTCGGAATGAATTTCAGCCATTTACCTTTTACCGCCGCTCTTCGCCGCTTGCAGCATCAGAAGAAGAGCCAAGCACTAAAAGCCCCTGGCCTTGGCTATGGAGACCAGCTGGTTCAAGGAGGTCAAACTCACCGGTCCAACAATTTCCGTCAGAATGACCCCGTTGGGCGCAATCAGATAGCTCTGCGGCGGCTGCGACACGCCATATGAAAGTGCGATCTGTCCGTTGGGATCGCTGACCGCCTGGTAATTTGCTCCGTATCGGCGCAGAAAACCTGCCGCAGACGAATTGACGTCGTCGAAAACCACGCCTAAAACGCTAACGCCCGGAGTGCTGCTCGAAAACTGCGCCAGCGCCTTCTCTTCATCCTGGCACGGAGTGCACCAGGATGCGAAAAAGTTCACCAATACGAACCGTCCCGCATAGCTAGTCAAGGATACTTTTTTGCCATCCAAGGAAGTCCCCGATATTGCTGGCGCGGTTTTGTTTATTAGCGGCGAGGCGACGGTCTGCATACTTACCGGCTTGCGGGTCGCGAGCAGAACCGCCAGGCCGACAAGAAACACCCCCATTGCAGCGGCGATGATGCGCACAGTCTTCCTAGGTCCGGTTTTCGGGCTTCGAGTTTGCTCTGGCAACTGGTCCGTCACCTATTCTTTTCTTTCATTATGGCGCCACGGGAATTTCCGGCTCTGGTTCTTCCCTTTTCAGAGCGAGCTCCTCTTCGACGTACTCCAGAGGGGAAATATCTTTCGTTCCGAAGGCGGCAACAGCGGCTCCCACAGCCATCAACGCACCCGCGATCCAAATCCAGGAAACCAGAGGTTGAATGACCACGCCAAATGTTGCGGGTCCGCTGCTTGTCTTGGGTGGCAGATCGAGTGTGAGATACACGTCGTCGACAAGACCTGGCCTCACCGACGGTGTCCCAACGACCTCGGAATTATTTCCAAATTGGGACACTTCAGGCGTGTAGTTCGCCGAACCGTCCACTGAAATGAGTGCCTCAAGCGAGGTCTTCGCCGGCGTCACGACAGTCTGTATCCCGTGATATGTAAATTCATGCCCGTCGAAAGACGAACTCTGTCCCGGTTTGAGTATCAGCGAAGTGCGCTGTCCGTACGAGGTCGATGACACCAAGGCCAGAGCAATTATGGCGACCGCCATATGCACGAGCATCCCGCCGTTTGTCCTTGAAAACAGCTGGCGCAGGATGCCTCTTTGGTGCCTTCTGCCGTACATGGTGTGCACAACTGCCTGGCGAAGTGCGGCGCTAGCGGCAAATACAGCCATCGGATAGGCAAAAATCAAACCCGGGCTATGAACCCGTTCCACTACCTCCACCACAACCGCTATAGCAGCTGCAACGGCCGGCCACACAAGGCGACGCTGAACAAGACTCCGATTGGTTCTCTGCCAAGGAAGCAGCGGAGCGGTCCCCATGAAAAATAAGATGGCAATTCCAATCGGACCAATAAATGAATCGAAGTAAGGAGCACCCACCGTGACCTGGGCACCATTGATCGCCTGCAAAAGAAGGGGGAAAGTCGTACCCAGGAGAACCACGAAGGCAAAGAGCACGAAAAGGACGTTATTCAAAAAGAAGGCGGACTCCCGCGATATTGCCGGCGCGATTACCCGGCTCGAGCGCAGTCCATCTCCCCGCCATGCAATGAGAGCCAGTGAAATTCCAACTGCTGCGAAAAAGAAGACTAGGAGAAAAGGGCCGAGAGTGGAATCAGAGAAACTGTGAACCGATTGAAGAATTCCGGAACGGGTGAAGAACGTCCCCAAAATCGTCAATGAAAATGCCGAAACTATAAGAGAGATGTTCCAAACCCGCATGATTCCACGGCGCTGCTGGGCAATTGAGGAATGCAGATATGCAGTCCCGGCCAGCCATGGAAGAAGCGCCGCATTTTCGACTGGATCCCATGCCCAATAGCCTCCCCATCCGAGCACTTGATACGACCACCAGGCACCCAAAAT
>JAJYFX010000275.1 GCA_021785315.1 Actinomycetes bacterium
GCAGTTATGCGCGAGTCATCAATCTGCGGGCTCGGGCAAACTGCCTCCAATGCGGTGGAATCCGCCTTCAAGCTTGGACTGGTATAGACATGGGGCGGACAAAATGAGCGGTGGCGTGGCTGTCTCAATCAAGAGGAGCATAAGGGTCTCAATAAATGGCAATGAGATCAGCGCGCCTGAGGGCTCCACAATATTGCAAGCGTGCCGCGGCGAGGGAATCGACATTCCCACGTTGTGTTACCTGGAACGACTGACGCCGGTCAATACCTGCAGGCTATGCATGGTCGAAGTCGAAGGTTCTAGAACCTTGGTTCCAGCGTGCTCGCGCAAAATCGAATTGGGAATGGTGATCCGCACCGAATCCGACAGGGTTGCAAGGAGTCGTAAAATGATCCTTGAACTTCTATCTTCTTCGGTTGACATGTCGATCGTTTCTCCGGAGCTTGCCGGCTGGATGGATCGGTACCAAGTGGACGGAGCAAGATTTGGACCTCCTGCCGCACCTGCGGCGGGCGGAGAGCGTGAAAATACTCATGCGGGACACCATCACAAAAGCGACGGATCTGTTGCTGCAACAGTTTTCGAGCCTGTCAAAATAGACAACGACCAGTACGTGAGAGACTACTCGCGCTGCGTACTTTGCTACAAGTGCGTCGAAGCGTGCGGCGCAGACGCGCAAAACACCTTCGCCATAGCAGTAGGCGGACGGGGATTTGAGGCTCACATAACTACTGAGTTCGACGTACCGTTACCTGAGTCCGCGTGTGTCTACTGCGGCAACTGCGTGGCCGTATGTCCGACCAGCGCCTTGATGTTCAAGACCGAGCACGATCTTAGGTTGGAGAACAAATGGGACGAATCGAGGCAGAGCGTAACGCGTACCATATGTCCTTACTGCGGTGTCGGCTGCAATCTCGAGATTCACGTCCAGGACAACAGGATCGTCAAGGTGACCTCTCCCATGGACCATAGCGTCACCAAAGGCATGCTTTGCGTCAAGGGTCGCTTCGGCTTTGAATTCATACACGGCTAGCCGTTACAAAGCCAAATTTTTTGGAGCATCGCATTCTGTAATTCCTGCTGAAGCATCTTTAGCGCATTGCAACTATCGCTGCAGATGATGGGCTGCATGCCAATATTGCGTCAGCCGTGATAGGTTTGGTTCGAGATCCCTGCATCTTGACAACCTGGTGACAAACAGCTCCACGGCCAGGCCAACAGCCTTTTGAAATTCCCCGCCTTCTATGTAGTCGATGAAGTCAATTAGTTCATGGACCATTGTTCCAGATAAGACAGCCATCGAAGTTTCGTGATCAAGCAGTTCGAGTCTCTAAATGCCACTCAAAGTTCACGATCCCTCACCTTGCGACTGGAGGTTATGAATGTCAGCCAAGAAACTCCTTCTCTCATGGCCAGTGGTAAAGCAGTTGACAGGCAGTGACCCCTCGGGTCGAGGAAGCTCCTCGAAGTCAGCACGCACATCTGAAAGCAAAGCGCGCACCACAACTGCCACCCGGATAGTGTCAAGCGTTTGCCCATACTGTGCGGTTGGATGCGGACAAAAGATATTCGTCAAGGATGAAAAGGTCATTCAGATTGAAGGGGACCCCGACTCGCCAATATCTCGAGGTCGCCTGTGCCCGAAAGGATCCGCAACAAAACAACTTCTCACTACGCCCAAGCGCCAAACAAGCGTTTTGTACCGCAAACCGTACGGGACCGAGTGGGAGACCCTTGATCTGGAGCAGGCAACCGAAATGGTGGCTCACCGCATTGTTGAAAGCCGGGATAGAACTTGGCAGCGGACCGACGAACACAACCGCCCGCTGAACAGAACTATGGGGATCGCGGGACTTGGCGGCGCGACACTCGACAACGAAGAGAACTACCTCATAAAGAAACTGTTCATGGCTATCGGTGCAGTTCAGATAGAGAATCAGGCCCGCATATGACACAGTGCCACTGTTCCCAGTTTGGGAACATCCTTCGGACGCGGCGGCGCAACGACATTCCTTCAGGACCTTCAGAACTCAGACTGCATCGTGATCCAGGGATCAAATATGGCCGAATGCCACCCAGTGGGTTTTCAGTGGGTCATGGAAGCCAAACAGCGTGGCGCAAAGGTCATTCACATCGATCCGCGCTTCACAAGAACATCGGCGCTCGCCGATAGATATGTCCCGATTCGCGCTGGGAGCGATATCGCTCTGCTGGGCGGGATCATCAATTACATCCTCGAGAACAAGAAGTATTTCGAAGAATACGTTTTGGAGTACACCAATGCTTCGACGATCATTCAGGAGGACTTCAAAGACACAGAAGACGTCGACGGCTTGTTTTCTGGATACAACCAGGAACTTGGCACCTACGACAGCGAGTCATGGAGCTACCGTGGAGTCGAAGAGGTGCCGGCGGCCGGTGCCCGTGCCCAGAGCAATGACGACCAAGAGCGCGAGATATCACTGCACGGAGCACAGGGTGCGGCTCACAAGATCGGCTCGGAAGGCAAATCTCTGAGTGATATCTCGATCCAACGCGACCCCACTCTCAGCGATCCCAAGTGCGTGTTCCAGATTTTGAAGCGCCACTTTTCCCGCTATACCCCGGAAATGGTTGAAAGAACAACAGGGGTTTCTCAGGGTGCGTTTGAGGAAATCTGCCGGGCCGTCACAGAAAACAGCGGCAAAGAACGAACCACAAGCTGGATCTATTCCGTTGGCTGGACTCATCACAGCGTTGGTGTCCAATACATCAGAGGAGCCGCGATAATCCAACTGCTGCTCGGAAACATCGGACGGCCGGGTGGTGGAATCCTTGCCCTCCGGGGGCACGCAAGCATTCAGGGTTCCACTGATATCCCGACCCTCTATGACATTCTTCCTGGTTATCTTCCGATGCCAAGCGCCTCAATGTCCGGCCTAAAGGGATACTTGGAGTCTTTAACAGCAATCAAACAAAAGGGAGTGTGGGCAAACCTGGACGCCTACATGGTCAGTTTCCTGAAATCTTACTGGGGTGACGCCGCGACGCAAGAGAATGACTACTGCTTCTCTTACCTTCCGAAGATAAATGGGGACCACGGCACCTACCGGACCGTCATGGACATGATGGACGAAAAGGTGGAGGGCTACATGATCTTCGGAGAGAATCCGGCAGTGGGATCAGCTAACGCCAAGATGCAACGACTTGCAATGTCCAAACTCAAATGGCTGGTAGTCAGAGACTTCAATCTCATTGAGTCGGCAACGTTCTGGAAAGACAGTCCCGAGATTTCTACCAAAGAACTTGTGACCTCCGATATTGCCACCGAGGTGTTTTTCTTCCCCGCAGCATCGCACGCGGAAAAGGACGGAAGCTTTACTCAAACTCAGCGAATGCTGCAGTGGCACCACAAAGCCATCGATCCGCCCGGAGACTGCAGAAGCGAACTTCACTTTTTCTACCAACTTGGGCTTAAGATAAAAGAACTTTTGAGTGGTTCAAATGATCCGCGGGACTACCCGATCCGTGATCTTAGATGGGACTACCCCACCACTGCGAATGGTGAGCCGGTGGCGGAGGCGGTGCTACAGGAGATCAACGGATCGCATCTGGCCGGAGAAAAGAAGGGCGAACCGCTCGCATCGTATGCAGAAACGAAGGCTGACGGCTCAACCAGCTGTGGATGCTGGATATACGCCGGGGTATATGAAGACGGTATCAACCAGGCGGCGAGAAGGAAGCCGGGTCAAGATCAGTCTTGGGTGGCGGCTGAATGGGGCTGGGCATGGCCGGCAAACAGACGGATTCTCTATAACCGCGCATCGGCAGATCCCGAGGGTAAACCATGGAGTGAACGCAAAGCGTATGTCTGGTGGGACCAAGCTCAAAAGAAATGGACTGGTCACGACGTACCAGATTTTGAGCCATTCAAGGCGCCTTCGTACAGGCCCCCCGAAGACGCCGTAGGACTTGACGCACTGGCGGGCAATGACCCTTTCATTGTGCAGGCGGATGGCAAAGGATGGCTGTTCGCACCGGCCGGGATAAAAGACGGACCGCTCCCTACTCACTACGAGCCCCAGGAATCTCCCGTTGTCAATCCGGT
>JAJYFX010000276.1 GCA_021785315.1 Actinomycetes bacterium
CTGTTGGCGCGAATTCATGTGCACCAGATTCGGGTTTTGACTGCGGCAAAATGACATATTGGGGGCTAGCAGGGTTGGTCACTTCTACCCGATATGGCAACGTAGTAGCGTGCCCAGCCAAAACGGTGAACAGCGGGCCGATAACTTTGTCGATGTCGCAACGATTCAACTCATCGATGATGAGCGGCCGGTCAAAATCCCGAAGCAGGACCCCGGGAATAAAGGCGATCTTACCGTCGCCAACTGGTTGATAACCGCCGATTACATCCTGCGATGTCCAATCTGCAGATCCGGTAATTAAGCGCCAAGTGACATGCAGCGTCGCAGCAATATTGCGAGCAAGTGAAGTCTTGCCAGTGCCGGGTGGCCCGTAAAACATGAGGTGTTGCTTGCCAGCGCGCAGAGCGGCTTGAACTTGCCGATATACGAACGGATCAATCCCAATGAGGTCTTGGAACTCGGGAATCTCAATCGTCTCAAGCGTGGCCGGTGGAGCCGGAATGGCATCATCCTCTTCATCGGCCGTAGCAAGGTTCGCCGCAGATGCCGCCTTCGCATAAGCATCTTGTACGTCACTCAGCAACCGGGTGCGGTCGTTCTCATCTAGGCCACTGTAGAAAGGAATATTACTCGGCATGGACTTGGCCCTCCTCTCTCGCATCCGGTGGTAAGGTGGGAGCGACCTGAAGCAGACTCGTCAACGCTTTAGTAGCTTGCGCATAGGTTATGGACTTTGTTTGTCCATTTACGGTTGCCGTGTATACATCATCATCGGCGTTCAGACCAACGAGTGCAGCAGCGATGTAGGGCTGTTGCTGCCCCATATATTCAAACGTCCCTTTCGCCGGATCATAGCCTTCTAACAGCTGGGCCGAAGACCCTTTTTTCAGTGCCGGCAGAAAACAGAACAGCAAGAGCCATTCCCATGCCTCATAAAAATCAAACTGATGATCGGCGACTTTGATGGCTGGAATAATGCGGATTGTGACTGCCCCGCTTGTCTCTTGCGCCGTGTTGGCGAAGGCCATCCGTCGAGCATCATCTCCCGTCGGCAGGGCAGCAACAATTGAGTCAGGCATCAAATCGAGATGGATAAGCCAACGCAGCGGCTTGTTTGTCGCATCGTTCGGATTACTCCAGAAACCGGTGGCGTTATCGACAGGCCGACAGTCGGAAAGGTGAACTTTCTTGCTACCACACTGCCGCAATTCAAGATTGTAGTTTTCGAGTACCTTTTGAATTCCAGCGGTAATTTCCTTGCGGCCAGCATCCCGTTCCGCGGTCAGCCATTGGCTTCGGAGCGGTGGACGATAGAAATCGATCTCGTTGGTTTTAAGTTCGATTTCCAGCGCCTTCCTAATCCTGAATAGCGCTAGATCAATCTGGCCAAGTGTGGCCATCTTTTCAAGAATGTGCTGATCTTCAGGCAGCTTCTTCTCAAAGGCGACATAGACCTGACGCTTCCGTTTACTGCTGACAATGCGCTCAATTTGGTCGGGAAACAGGAAATACAGTAAAGCATTTCTTGTCGCACGGCTCACAGCATCGTCGATCTCGTCTAGCCAAGTCGCAAAAGTCCAAGGCGCATTCTTATTTAGCAGTCTGTCGCGCTCGCCAGCAGGCAGCGTCTTCCACCGACGCAACGCAGAGATCAGAAATGCAAGTTCATATGGGAAATAGGTTAAGTAGGCCGTACCGGGACTGCCGACGCCCTCTAGAGAGGGCGAATTCTCCTGCAGGTAGATGCTATCGGGCGTGGGTTCGCCTGACCATTCCCACACTTCTCGAACCTTGCTCACTTTTGTCAGAGGCAAGACCGCCGTTTTGAAAGGGAACAGCAATAAGAACCAATAGCACTCGG
The DNA here is from genome assembly GCA_021785315.1 of Actinomycetes bacterium. The sequence goes on from JAJYFX010000276.1 coordinate 1,862, forward strand.
CTGCTAGCTGCGCGATTTCTTTAGGAGCATCCCGCAGCTGCTCCGAGAGCTTCTCGAGAAAAGTCCGCTTGTCCGTCAGCGGATTCTCATTAAACCTTGTGTACAGTCCCTGAAAATTCGCAGCCGTCCATAGGGCACGGTCTGTAAACACAGAGCCATCATGGACAAAGCAGCGATCACGCCAAGCAGCAGCAGCTTCAAGTACCGACGCAATTGTCGGTATGCCCGTCCATCGTGCCACGGTATAGCCTCCTGTTTCCAGGCATCAATATCAAATATTGAGCGGAGCCTCTGGGTGCATTCTATCCTTCCAGCGCGGGAATTCGCTGAACCCAGCCGTTCATCTTTAAGACCCATCGTCGTCCAGACGAGCCATAACGGCGCAATCGCGGTGTACAAAAGCAGACTGGTAATGCTAGGTTAAGCATAAGACTCAAGAGGACTTAAGATGCCGGCCATCTCTGCCACACAAATCGTCGATGTCATTGCGAGCGCAATCTCCGAGTCAGGCTTCGTTGGTCAACTGGCATCGCCCACTCGCCATAATCCCAGACGCTTTATTATCTCCGGCTCAAACGCACCTACGTCGTTGACCGTCTACTCCTGGACGCTGACGCCAGGCGGCAGAGCGACTCTGCCGAATGAATATCGCATTCAGATGACCAGCGTCGAATCGCCGCTCCCTCTGTCTACGGATGGTCCAACCATTCTTATCGGCTACGAACCAGACCTGAACCTGTTTGCCGGATTCGATCTCCGCGAACATCGGACTTTCACAGCCGGATCGCCGTCAGTTCAGATCGACAGAACCGAACTGCGCACGGCGGAGGCTGACGGTCTGAGCTTTCATCGAAAAACTAATGGAGAGATTGCTGTTGGCGTCAGGCCGGATATGTTCATGGCTTATGCAACAAATGCGCAAGTGCTTCACCGGCTTGGACGAGATGCAAATGTCTTCGGGCTTTTGAATGTAGCTGTCCACGAGCAGCCTGCAGCCGAGGACATTGAACCATTATCTGCGGAACGTCAGCGAATCATCACCGAGGTCAGCCGGCTAAGCCGCGCCGCTGATTTCCGTCAGCGCGTACTCTTTGCCTACGGCAACAGGTGTGCCGTTACGCGGGTTCAATTGCGCCTTGTGGATGCGGCTCATATTCTTCCCGTCGGAGCTCCGGGCAGTTCCGACCATGTGCGGAACGGCATTGCGTTGGCTCCGACGTATCATAGGGCATTTGATGCTGGCCTGATTTATCTAGATGAACAGCACCGGATGCAATTGAACCAGGCCCATCTCCACAGACTAGAGGGCCTGAACCTAACTGGCGGAATCGATATGTTCCGAGCGAGCCTTGGAGAGCGGATTTTTCTTCCCCCAGATCCACAGCAGCGACCAAGAGTTGAATTCATCCGCCGTGCTAATAGGTTTCGCCATATCCCCCTTTGAGAGCACGCAAGACGATACAAACCGACTCTTGAATCCTTGCGGTTCGGTGTTGTCGTGGCCGGAGTTGCCGGTGGCCGAAAAGACTCCGAATCTGCGTCAAAAGTAAGCGTGGCATTGAGGCCACCTAACGTGGAGTTGGTAGATGGTTCAAGCTCGATTCGCGGTAGGAGGTATCCGCAGAGGAGATTGGATGGAATCGATCGGGCTCTGGGTAGAGGGCCAGTCGATAGATTCCGCGATGCTCGCGATGCCAGTTGCCAGCTTGGACATGGTAGACCCGCTTGTTACTGGCATACCCGAGAGAAGGTGAAGCAATGGCAACGAATCCGACAGAGAGCGCACCGCCCCCGAATTCTTTCACGATTACAGTGCCTCCGTTTCTGGTGCGCTGGTATCAGAAGCTGCCCAAATCAACTTGGCGCGCTTGGTCTGCCCGGTAATTTGTACCGGTGAGATTGTTAGTGTAGCGCAACGGTTGAAGGGCCTAGTTTTCCTGTACCAAGTCTGATGTTAGTCCGCAGCCGGTTTTGGTTTCAGTCAGTGCGCGGCTAGCCGCGCACTGACTGGCGAACTCGCTTGGTGTCCTGTCCGCGAGAGATGCGTGAGGACGACTCTCATTGTATTCCTTTCGCCAGGCCTCGATCAGGGACTTGGCCTCCTTCAGATCCGCGAACCAGTGCGTGTCCAGGCACTCCGCCCGGAACGTCCCGTTGAAGCTTTCCACGAACGCATTGTCTGTCGGTTTTCCCGGTCTGGAGAAGTCGATCTTCACTTGATTCC
>JAJYFX010000277.1:0-1364 GCA_021785315.1 Actinomycetes bacterium
AAAATTGGGGAGCTTACCTTCGAGGAAGCTGCCACACTTGCCCAGCAGCGCCATGGCGTTCTAACATCTCGAGGCAGCTACACACCTCCTCGCGAGATCGGCGGCAGGTATAAGGCCGCTGGCGTTGGACCGAGTCCTGCGTATAGCTACTCGGCTGCGGTTGTTGATCTCGATGCTGATCCATATAGCGGTGAAATCAAGTTGAACAAGGTGTGGATAGCGCACGATATCGGACGCGCGATCAATGCGCTGTCCGTCAAGGGCCAGGTCGAAGGCGGCGTTTACATGGGCTTATCGGAAGCCATGATGGAAGGTCAACTCTATCGGCATGGCCTCCATAAGCAGCCGTCGATGCTCGATTACAAGTCACTGACCTTTTTCGAAATGCCCGAAGTCGAGACCTTTCTAGTGGAAACCGTCGACCTTGAGGGTCCCTACGGAGCTAAGGAAGCCGGACAGGGCCCGTTGCTACCAGTAATTCCGGCAGTGGTCTCAGCAGTCTACGACGCTCTTGGAGTCTGGGTTGACGAGGTTCCAATTACGCCGGACAAGATCATGAGGGCTCTTGATGCAAAGGCAAAGGGTCGAGAAGGCCGCTACGGGCCGAAGAGCTTCCCGCAAATTTCCTATCCGACTATTGTAAAGGTGCCTCCTTTCGATGCTTCGTCTACCGCGTTTTAGTTATCTCCGGCCTGAATCTGTTGCCGAAGCTGCCCAGATTCTCTCAGAGTATGGACCCCGGGCAAGAATTGTGGCGGGGGGAACCGATCTGCTTCCAAAGATGAAGCGAGGTCAGATTGAGCCCGAGGTAGTCGTAGGAATCAGTCACCTGCCTGAACTTCGCCAAATCCGTGCTACCGAGGATGGAGGCTTCGAGATCGGGGCATGTGTGACATTGACGGAAGTTGTTGCCAGCCCTGCGCTGCAGACGGCCTTCAAAGGTTACGCCCGCGCTGCGGCGCTGGTCTCTTCGCCGGCATTGCGAAACTCGGGAACGATTGGCGGAAACCTTTGCGTGGATACGCGCTGCAATTACTACGACGAGAGCTATGAATGGCGCAAAGCGCTGGGATTCTCCATGAAGAAAGATGGAAACATCTGCAGGGTTGCTCCCGCGAGCGCGACATGTAGAGCAATTGCGTCTTCTGACACCGCGCCTGCCGCAATAGCGATGAAGGGGACCGTGCGTCTCGTCGGTCCCAACGGAGAGCGCGAGGTTCCCGTTGAATCCCTGTATCAAGATGATGGACAGTTCTATTTGACCAAAGCTGCAGATGAGATTTTGGTAAGCCTGAAAATGCCTAATCCGGGTTCGTGGAGGTCATCATATGTCAAGGTGCGCAACCGAGGCACCATTGATTTCC
>JAJYFX010000277.1:1374-4070 GCA_021785315.1 Actinomycetes bacterium
AGCCGCACTGCAGATGAACGGCCCCATAGTCGAGGACTGCCGAATAATTATTACCGCAGTTGGGCCACAGCCGCTGGACGTGAGCCAGGCGGCGCGACCGCTCTTTGGGAGAGCGATTGATGACGCCATTCTCGAAGAAGTTGCGGCTGAGGCTGCAAAGCCGGCCAGGCCTCTTGATAACGCTGACATCTCTTACGTTTGGCGAAAGAGGATGGTCAGGCGCGCAGTGGAACAAGCGATAAAGGAAGCCGCGGAGGTCGCATAATTTTTACGCAGTCTGCCTTTGCGACGCAACGTGAAGGCAGACTGCGGGAGCAAGCATCGAGTTAGTTGCAGAGAGTGAATAACCAGTAGAGATATTTGCATTGGGTTCGTGAGTGAATCGATATGAGTAAGAGGAAGTAAAGGTGTCGCGACAGGCTGTTCAGCATTGCCGCCATTTGGTTGCAGCGAACCTGGTGATGGTGCTGTAGCTGTCTGGTGATGTTGGTCCAGGGAATGAATGGCGGCAAAGATTCTTGGCTGCGAGCCGGAACCTTGTCAGCAGGTGCCTCTTTTTAAAGGGGACCCCTCAAAGTGGAAGAGAACAGTTTGCCTTCGCCACCAGTTATAACGAAAGGGAAGTTTGGGGGATGGTCAAATGAACGTGATCAACTTAGCCATTGACATCGACGATTTAAATATTTTAGGTAGCGCAGCAGCGGAACATAATCGGTCCAGTATCTCTGGAATGGCTGGTTGTTGTCGAGTTCTGCACCTCCCAATCGGAGCTGATGCAAAATGAGCGCGAACGCTATTTCATTCGCAAATATCAGGGAAATCCAGCTTGAGAAATTGCAGGCTGGCGTGGAAGAAGTTTTGGCTTCGAATGCCTTCTATCAATCGAGGCTACATAAGGTAGATAGTTGGGACGATTTTTACGCGCTGCCTTTTCTGACAAAGGCGGAAATCGTAGAGGATCAGAAGAACAACTTGCCTTTTGGCACCAATCTCACCTATCCTCTCGGCGACTATGTCCGCTTGCATCAGACCTCGGGAAGTTCAGGCGGGAGACCGCTGCGATGGCTGGATACTGCCAGGTCATGGTTGTGGTGGACCGGCCTCTGGGCAAATCATATCTATAAGGCGGCGGGCATCACCAGTGAAGACCGGATTTTCTTCGCATTCAGTTTTGGCCCGTTCGTAGGATTCTGGTCGGCATATGCCGGTGCGGAGAGACTTGGCGCGATGGTGATTCCAGGTGGTTCCATGAGCTCTGAGCAGCGCGTACTGGCGATTCGCGATCTTCAGCCAACCGTCCTTTGCTGTACTCCGACTTATGCGCTTCGCCTTGGTGAAGTTGCCAACCAGATGGGGATCGACCTTTCGAAATCTTCGATTCGCAAGACCCTTCACGCGGGAGAGCCAGGCGCGAGCATACCCGCGACAAAACGGCTGATAGAGACGATGTATGGTGCGGAGGTTTACGATCATACCGGAATGACCGAGTTGGGCCCGACCGGTTTCGCCTGTTCAGCTGGAGATGGAGTCCATTTCATAGAGTCTGAATTCATAGTTGAAGTCATTCCAGTGGGTACTGATCCACAGAGCAATGCCACCCAAACTGACGGCAAAGGAGAACTGGTAGTCACCAATCTCGGGCGCTTCTGTTCTCCGCTGATTCGGTATCGCACGGGCGATCTTGTTGATCTCTCGCGCGAGCCGTGTTCCTGCGGGAGCCCGTTTGTGAAATCCGTCGGCGGAATTCAAGGCCGGGTCGACGACATGTTCACGGTTAGGGGTATCAACCTTTATCCGTCGCAGGTTGAAGAGGTCTTGATGCGTTACTCCGAAATTGTGAACTTCCAAATCAGGCATCAGAAGGTTCGCCAGATGGACGAAGTTTCCCTCCTGATCGAGACCAGGGACGGCACCGACGACATAGTCGAACGGGTAGTGCTCGATCTTCGCCACTCGTTTGGAGTACGCATCGATTGCAAATCGGTGCCCTCCGGTTCCTTGCCGCGCGAAGAAATGAAGGCAAAGAGGGTTGTCCACGTAGAAGGATGATGGAGGCAGCTGCCGCCCAGCGGAGACTGCGCAGCCAGCGGATTGCAGTCTCCGACCTCTTGTGCGCCGGATGATGTTTTGATTTGAGAACCCACTTGCTTAGATTTGCCTCGCTAGAGCGTCTAAGGCCAAGCTAGTTATTGCTGCAACCTAATCGATCGTATAGCTCATATACATGAGAAGAGCGAAAAGTCGTCGTTGGTTGCGGTACTATTGCTGATGATTGCGCTCTAGAAATATCTGGGCAGTTAACAGGCTCATATCAATCATACGATGGAGAAAGTCATGACCGGAGATGAGGGTGTCTCGTCAAGCAGCTTGGGATCCGAACCGGGGCCAGATCATGAGCTGCACCAGCTAGGTGGGCTTCGAACACGTTTAGAAATCCCATGGGAAAGTCAGTTCAGGGATCCTTCGCGGGAGTTTAGAAGACTTTTCAGCGAACTCTTTGGGACATTTTTCTTGGTTTTGGTCGCTGCCGGAGCACCCACTGTTGCCGCAGCGGGAGCCGGTTCGATCGGCCGATCAGCGGCAGTGGTTGCGCCCGGGCTAATGGTGCTTGCGATCATTTTATTCATGGGTACCGTATCAGGCGCCCATCTTAATCCAGTGGTGAGCATCGCGTTTGCAATGAGAAAGGATTTTCC
>JAJYFX010000278.1 GCA_021785315.1 Actinomycetes bacterium
TATCGTCGCCAAAGGGCTTTTCAATGATGATTCGCGTTGAATCTGAAGGTCCGTTCTGGGAAAGTCCGCTTTCTCCGAGATACGCGCTAATTGTGCCGAAGAGATCGGGAATGGTGGCGAGGTAAAATAGTCGTGATTTCCCGGTTTGCCTTCCCTGTTCAATTGAGTCCAGTAGCTTGGCCAGCGACTGATAGGTGGAGATCGAGCTGTAGTCGCCTTGGAGATAGTGAAAGTTGTCGAGATAGTTGTCGGCTGACTCCCAGCCCGAGGTCGAATTCATAACCAGCTTTCGAAAACCCTCGTTGCCAAGCGGCGATCGTGCCACGCCAACGACGGAGAATTCGTCCGGAAGTTGGTCCTGATCCCAAAGCGAGGCGATTGCAGGCAGAATCTTGCGTGATGTCAGGTCGCCAGATGCTCCAAAGATTATAAGTGTGCTTCCCTCAATTTTTCTTCTGTGTCGCCTCTGTAAACTCATGCTCACCCCTTAGCGAACGCTCGATTGTCTGTCAAACGGATCCTTCTTCCTGGGGAAATAAAGGAGGCTGCTGCATCGATCGGATTTACTCCTAAGAAATTTGCAATTCTGACATAATTTGCTGAAAATCTTCAGTAGCTCAAGGCTTCCCATTGCGACCTTCGGAACGAATATCCAGTTCGCCAAGAACGACGCTTCCAGCAGTCACCCAGAGAAACATTACATCCTTATAATCCGAGGTTACCCTCAAAAACTGCGCTAGTGATATGCACGCCAACTTTCTTAGCGTTCGCACAGGAAGAATTCTAAATAACCTTGATGAACAGATCAGAAAGATGGCAGCGCCTTACCATATCAGTCGATAAGGTCATCCACGGTGGCACCCTGTCCAAGGCTGGTTAATTTCCGGCCGACGGAGGTCGAGGGCATTGCGGGGTGTTCGATTGCCGTTCCTTTGCTGCGGTTCCGTCAGGCCTGCAGCTTTTTCTTGTCAAGAGCGCTCAACAAATCTGTAAACGAGGTAGCAAAGGAATTCACGCCTTCGGTCTCAAGCTCGAGAGTAACCTTTTCCAGATCGATCCCCAGCTGTTTTATGGCATCTAAAACTGGAGGCCCGTTTTCGGCGAAGTCGGGAACCTTGTTCTCGGGCTTGCCGTGGTCGACAAACGCCAAAAGGGTGGATTCCGGCATCGTGTTCACGGTGTCGGGGGCGACGAGCGTCTCAACGTAGAGCAAATCGGGATATTTAGGGTTCTTGGTGGAGGTGGAAGCCCATAAAGGCCTTTGTGGTTTCGCTCCGTCGGTGACCAGCTTAATCCAGTCGGGTTGTTTATAACGTTCAAGGTGCGCAAGATACGCCGCCTGCGCCTGGGCGACTGCGGCCCGGCCCATCAAGGCCTGGCCCTCTTTGCCCATGGATTCGAGGATGGGGTCCAGCTTGGTGTCGACCCTGGAAACGAAGAACGAGGCCACAGAGGCGATCTTGCCTAGGTCATGTCCGTAATCGCGAGCTTTTGCAATGCCTCGGACGTGTGCATCCATCACCATGTCGTATCGATCAAGGGCGAAGATGAGGGTCACATTAACCGAGATACCGCGGGACAGGACTTCCGTAATTGCCGGAATTCCTTCCTGAGTTGCAGGAATTTTGATCATCAGGTTTTCCCGGTCAACTGTGTCCCAGAGCCATTGCGCCGCCTCAATGGTGGCATCAGTGTCATGCGCAAGCTCCGGGTCAACCTCAATTGACACAAATCCGTCGTTTCGATCTGATGATTCATAGATATCCGAGAGCACGTCAGCTGCAGCGGCAACGTCACCGCAGACCATCTTCCAATAGGCAGATTTGGTGTCCATCTCTTTGATCAGACTGAAGAATTCCGTGTCGTAGTCGTTGGAATTAGATATGGCGTTGGCAAAGATCGTTGGATTGGATGTCAAGCCTCTCACGCCCAAATCTTTGAGTTCCACTAGTCTGCCGCTTGCGATCCAGGCTCGAGAAAGGTTGTCGATCCAGGGACTCTGTCCCATGGTTTGGTATAGAGCTTGCAGTGAATTCAATGCCGTCACCTCGTAAAATCAATTGGTCAGGATCTACAGTGCTATAGCGCAAAGCCAAATTCAAGCGGCATATGGGCTAAGTTCTCAAATGTTCGCGGGATAAATCGCCTGAACTGGACCAGGTGAATCGATTATATTCTAGCGCACTCACCAAAAGTCAAAGGAAGCTCGATTTGACGTCTTATGCCGGCTGGTGACTTCTCAGATTTGCTTCGGTCTGCCGTCGGGATCCCTTAATGAAGCGGGAGGTCGCCGGTCGATTTGAATTATCGCGCCTAAGATCGGTAAAGGCAGTCTGTGCACGCCATGCGTATGTGACTATTTTGGGGAGCTCGAAAATCTTGGATGACGCGATACCGTTGCCCATGTTTCCATTGTCAACCGTGGTGTTTCCGGTCACTGGAGTTCCTTTACATGTCTTTGAGCCCAGGTATAAAAGCCTCATTAGCGATTTGTCCAAAGGGCCGCCATATTTTGGTGTTGTGCTAATCACCAGGGGATCTGAGGTGGGTGGCGGCGATACCAGATCCGATGTCGGAACTATCGCGCGGATTTCGGAGAAGGCGCAGCTGGGCGATGGCAGATGGCTGGTGCTTGCCGTCGGCGAAAAGAGAATCCGGATTCGCACTTGGCTGCCTGACGATCCATATCCGATGGCTTTGGTCGAGGAGATCACCGACGAAGCCTGGGGGCCGGAATCCACGGAATGGATCCGCTCTCTAGAGAAGAAGCTAAGGTACTGCCTCTTGCTTCACGGGGAGATTTCGCTTAGTAACAGTGTTTCGCCCAATATTGTTTTGTCATCTGATCCAGTTGAGGCGCTTTGGCAAATGTGCGCCCTTGCACCGGTCTCCGTGCTTGATCAGCAGAGTCTCCTAATCGCTCGGGATCATCATTCTCGGGCAATTCTGTTGGACAAGCTGCTTTTAGAGGCGATTTCATTGCTTGAGGCAAGGCTTGCTTTATAGCTAAAGTTGGCCGAGATTCCGATTGCGGATGTCATCGAGTCGCAAAAGTGTAGCCTGTAGCTATTAGTGGGGGATACCAACCCCCAGATGATATCGAGGAGCACCGTGTCATTAAATTCAAAGGCGAATGCCAAAAGCCAAGCGTCAGAATTTATTGAACTTCTCATCGCCTATGTTAAGCAGGAGACCTGGGGACCCATCTCCCGGCTTGGAAGATATGTGCTATTCGGCTTGGCTGGGTCATTTCTGATAGCCACCGGCGTGGTATTTCTGATTGTAGGATTCTTGCGGCTTTTGCAGACTGAGACGGGATCGGCATTTTCAGGTCATCTGAGCTGGTTGCCATACGTTTTTTCGGCTTTGTTCGGGTTGATCGTGGTAGCAGTAGCAGTATTGGGAGTCGTGAAAAAGCGGGATACCCGTTCTATTTAGCCCCGGTTCGATCTGGTTGAAAGGCCAAGGAGAGAAAAGTGACTTTGAAGGACTCGAAGAAAATCACCAAGGAAGATCTTGAGGCCAAGCTGAGGGAGATTCATGGAGACGTTAACAAGGCCGTGGATGTCGCCAGGCCGGCCTTATCTGCAGCGGCAGTTGCTGTTGGCGTTGTGGTAATCGTCGTCACCTTTGCGATCGGCATGAAAATGGGCAGGAAGAAGAACGCCGTCATAGAAATCAAGCGAATCTAGCGATGGTATGGCGTCTTTTCCGCGGATTGCTTGTTCCTGGAAAATCAAGGTTGATTGCCAAGGCGAAAAGCGGGGATCCGCTTTCGATTGGACTTGTCGCATTGTTTCTTTTGTTCCGGTTTGCGAAGAAGCGCTCTGCCGGTAAGGTTTACTCCACGAAACTGCCGCCAGGCGGGACGATAACAATCTCGAGCCTTCCAAAATCCCAAGCGAGAAAATAGGCACTGGTGAGGTCGCGGACCTGCTGGGCGAGCGTTTGGTTCACTGAACAAGTCTTGATCAACCGTCAGGTATATTTTGTCGCACCCTGGTTTCCATCAATTTGCCCGCATTCAGGGCAAGAGTTCATTTTCTCGCCATAAACTCGTGCTGTTCGGC
>JAJYFX010000279.1:0-1617 GCA_021785315.1 Actinomycetes bacterium
GGAGCCAGATTTTGGCGTCGCCGCAAGCTTCACAGTCAACAATTATCGCAGTGAAGCCGGATAGCGTCGAAAAATTGGCTGGCTCACTGGGGAGCGACCATAAGCGCAGAGTACTCTCGATCGCTGCCGGGGTGTCTACGGCAGCCCTTGAAGTGTGGCTCGGCGGAAGACCGCCCGTGATTCGCGCAATGCCGAACACTCCCGCGATGCTAGGGCTGGGAATGACAGCATTGTGTAGTGGGCGATATGCAAGCGCTGAAGATATCCAATGGGCAAAGACGCTCATGGCGGCCGTTGGAAAAGTCGTCGTGGTCAAAGAGGCGCAGATTGACGCGATAACCGCTGTTTCCGGTTCCGGGCCGGCGTATATCTTTATGGTGGCCGAAGCGATGATAGAGTCCGCTGTCAGCGAAGGGCTTGGCTGGGATCTTGCCAGGGAGCTGGTGACTCAGACTATATACGGCGCTGGAGCAATGCTCGCAGAAGGCTCGCAGTCAGCGACGGTTTTGCGACAAAATGTCACCTCTCCCGGCGGCACTACTGCCGCAGGAGTCGGTGCGCTTGAAGAGGCGGCTTTGAGGGCGGCGTTTGCTCGCGCGATCGCAGAGGCAAAGGAACGCTCAGCCGAAATCACAGCGGAACTTTTCAAACACTAGAAGATGGCTCCGCCGGCTTGAGGCGGCATTGCCAGAAACTTTTGGCCCTTGGTCGGCCAAACTGCTTCGGAAGGTGAGTTGGTCAGATATTTCGAGCCGAAGCGGATGCACGGGGTTCTAATTGACCTTATGCGCAACGATTTCCCATCCTGGTCTAGCGTAAATTTAGAGCCCTGCTTTGTCGGGCTAGCGGCGTGGCGCACCTACGAGAAGGCTGCCGCGTGATTTCGGGGCACCTCGACACCTGCATGCTATGCAATGCGCCTTTATCGCCGGTCTGGATGCTAAATATTACGGCAGCGGGATTATTAGGATGGGATGAACATTCAAATTCAGACAGGTGGAAATGGACGGCGGAGATTATCTTGTTTCTTTGAATTTAGCGGGTCTCAAGGTGCTGGTAGTTGGGGCCGGCACGGTGGCCGCTAGAAAGATCGGGGGACTGCCTGCTTCAATTCTAGGCGTGACCGTTGTTGCGCCCGAAATTAGCAATGAAATCGTGGAACTGCTGGCTCGGGCCAATTGGGAAGCCGACATCGTGCAACGAGAATTCGAACCCTCGGATCTTTCAGGGTGCGACCTTGTATTTGCAGCTACGTCAGATTCGGGGCTAAACAGCGAAATTGCAAGGCTTGCGCGGGAGCGGGGCGTCCTTGTCAATGATGTATCGGATTCCCTCCAAAGCAGCTTTAGCAACGTGGCTATGGTGAACAAAGGGGGAATCAGCATTGGGGTATCCTCTAATCCCAAGGTTCCCGGATTTTCCAAGGCGGTCAGTAAACTTATAGAAGAAACGTTGCCGGAAGACCTTGATAGGTTGTTGGTCCTAGTAGCGGCGGTAAGGTCAAAGGCTTTAGATTCTGGTCATTCCGCAGACGGTTTAGATTGGGTAAAAGTATTACATTCCAGAGTTTTCGAATATATTCGCATGGGTGATTTTCCCCAGGCTGAAGAAAGTTTG
>JAJYFX010000279.1:1627-4058 GCA_021785315.1 Actinomycetes bacterium
AGGTCTAACTCACCCATTGATGACTTTGGCCGCTATTTCGTCTCCGAAGAGGACATGCTTGACAGGCTGAAGATATTTTCTGCAGCAGACGGAGTCGAGGAGGCGGTGCTGGTATGCACCTGCGCGCGGACCGAGATTTTTGCTGAGATAACCAAGTTCCATGGCGGGATCGAGGAAATGTGGATCAATTTCGCTAGGATGCTGCAGGTCGAACGCGAGGAGCTGGCTTCGGCGGCCACCGTGTATTACGAGAGAGGAGTCGTGTCTCACCTACTCAGGGTCGCCTCCGGCCTTGAGTCTGAGCTGATCGGTGAAACAGAAATTCTTGGCCAGGTCCGCCGAGCCTTTCTCCGATCCCATGATGCCGGATACTGCGGGCCAGGTCTCTACGGTTTGTTCCGAAAAGCGCTGGAGGTGGGAAAGAGGGCCAGGAGCGAAACCGGAATTGCCCGTGGAATCACCTCTTCGGCGCACGCTGCTGCAGGGCTTTTCTCTGAAGCCTGCAGCCTCGATGGCAATGGCACGGTGATGGTAATTGGAGTTGGTGAGATCGGATCGAAACTCGCGGAGGCTCTGTCACAGGGAGGTTATGACGTGTACTTGACGTCACGGACCTTTGCCAAAGCCGAGAGTCTGGCCAACCGCATCAATGCTAAGGCGGTCCACATTCATGACTTCAAGTCCTACATACCTGGTCTAGACGGGATTTTTCTCGCGACTTCCTCGAAGAAGCATTTGTTGGATGGCGACGACGTCGAGCTATTCGACCCCGCACGCAATCCCAAGACATTCATAATCGACATGGGGGTTCCCAGAAACGTGGATCCCGCGCTGGATTCTTTTGGCGGAGTAACCTTGTACGATCTCAACGGAGTCAACGCATTCGTGAGGAGCGCGATCGAGCATCGCCAGCAGGAGGCGGAGCTAGTCGAGGAGATCATTGAATCTGAGACCAGCAAGTTCGTCGATCTGAAGAACTCGGGATCCGCCGCCTCTACTGTCGCCTCGCTGTATGCATTTGCCGAAGAGGTTAGGCTTCTGGAGCTTGCACGGTTTTCCGGTCGGCTCGAGGGTTTGACCGACGCTCAGAGAAAAGTTGTCGAGTCCCTGACCTATGGAATTGTCCGAAAAATTCTTCACCGGCCGGCTGCCAAGGTCAAAGAGCACTCCGGTTCCAAGCGGGGAGAGCGGCTGGTAGAGGATCTCTCCTTCTTGTTCGATTTATGAAGCCGATCAGAATTGCCACGCGAGGTTCGGAACTGGCGCTGTGGCAGGCAAAATTCATCGCCGAGAGGCTACGATGCGAATCAGAATTGGTAGTCCTTAGTACGCGCGGCGATAGAGATCAGGCTTCATCGCTTAGCGAGATTGGCGGCCAGGGTGTTTTCGTTAAAGAGATACAGGCCGCACTTCTTGATGGCCGTGCCGACGTGGCGGTTCACTCCGCCAAGGATCTTCCAACTCAAGCGGTTGATGGGCTTGTTATTGGTGCCCATCCTAAAAGAGGGGATCCCCGCGATGCCCTCATCGGGAAGTCATTGGAACAGCTGAAACCGGGCGATCTAGTTGCCACTGGTTCCATCAGACGCCAAGTGCAGCTAAAAGCTATCAGGCCTGATCTCAACTTTGTTGCACTCAGGGGAAACATGGCGACTCGTTTTGCAATGGCGGAACGAGTCGGTGCTGTTGCAGTCGCTTACGCGGCCTTGGAAAGGTTGGGCCGGATCGATTTGGCCGCGCAGGTCTTCGATCCAACCCAGATAATACCCCAGGTTGGACAGGGCGCATTGGCCGTTGAATGCAGGTCGGGCGCTGATGACCTGCGCAGTCTGCTCGCAGGTATTGACGATTTGCCAACCAGGTTGGCGGTCGAATCTGAGCGCAATCTACTGAGGCAGCTTGGTAGCGGCTGCGCGCTGCCCGTTGGCGCATACGCGGTTACGCGTCCGTCCGACAGTCAGATTGATCTGATCGCGTTCGTAGGCTCGATGGACAGCGCGACCGAAATTCGAGTCAGTGGCATTGGCGGCGACCCGATTGCCTTAGGTTCCCGGCTTGGTCGTGAACTGCTGGCCAAAGGTGGCGCAGCGCTGCTGGAGCAGTCGGGCGCAGGCGAGAAACATGGCTGAAATCGTTGCTGGAACGGTTTACTTGGTGGGAGCCGGACCCGGAGATCCCGGTCTGCTGACCGTCCGTGGGAAAGAGCTGCTCTCGATGGCTGATGTAGTGGTGTTTGATCACCTGTCAGACGAGTCTCTGCTCGAATTCTGCAAAGAAGGCGCACGTCTTGTAGATGTTGGCAAACGCCCGGGACGTCCAGTTCCCCAAAACGAAATCAACGAAGTTTTGATCCGCAGCGCAATGAGCTCCCGGACGATCGTACGGCTGAAGGGCGGCGACCCGTTCGTATTCGGTCGCGGAGGCGAGGAAG
>JAJYFX010000280.1 GCA_021785315.1 Actinomycetes bacterium
AGACCAAAATGGCATTTGGCAGGGCGGCCTGGTCTCACAGGACCTTGGTTTCGATAATCGCATCATCGAAGTCGACTGTCACATCTATCCTCCGAAAACCCATTCAGTGACCCATAAGCACAATGAGGCGATCATCATCGTCCTGCGGGGAAAAGGTTACAGCTACATCAACGATGAGAAGATCGAATGGGAACCGGGCGACACCATGTACATTCCCGCCGGAGCCTGGCATCAGCACCACGTCCTCTCCGAGGAGCCTGCCATGGTTATCGCCATCAAGCCGCTGCCCCTTCAGGAGTACCTGGGCGAGATGAACATCATTTACAAAGGCGACCAACCAACTTACAATCGCGACTATCGCCCGGGTACGTTCCTCGAGGAGCTGAAAAAGATCGGCAAGGAGTCCTAGGTCCGAGATACCAGGTTGGAAAGCATATCTCGCAATCTCGTAGCCCAACCCTGTTTCTGATCCGGACGACCACAGCGCCAAGATGAACTGGTTAGCCAAGTTTTATTGTGCTCAAAAAAATGCGCAGCCTTTGGGATCGTTGATCACAGCTAGCGCCTCAGGTTCAGCCAGGCCTGCACTCTTATGACTCCGGACGCCAAGGGCAACAGTTCGCCGACCACAAGATCTGAAAGGACAATAACTTCTTGGTTCAGGCGCGGAAATTGATCCGAAACTCAATCCGGCTAGAAGACGGTCATACATGGGCCCACGGATGGAGGTGTCCACGAGCCTTTTCAATACATCAGAACTTCAAAGCTGCGAAAACCGATAAAACTGGCAGCCCCAACGGGATTCGAACCCGTGTCTCTACCTTGAGAGGGTAGTGTCCTAGGCCTCTAGACGATGGGGCCACTGGCGTGGTAATTCGAAAAACAATCTTAGCCGTCACTAGCCTTGGCGTGTCGCCGGTGGGCAATTTGGCCCCACAATCTACAAACTATTCTGGCTCGATTTGGGCAAAACGGCGTCCGCGACTGCAACTGAGGGCAAAATGCTCGGGGGGAAGGACTCGAACCCTCAATGACAGGACCAGAACCTGCAGTGTTGCCAATTACACCACCCCCGAAGGTCAATGAATGACTAGTTAAATTTAGCCACAAGAAGTCAGCTACCATGTCGAAGTACTGAGAGGAATTTATACCCAACAATCCTTGACGCTGAAACTGCGACCGTCTCCCTGGCGTAGTCAATTGCAAGCTGAACTCCGTGGACAGGCGAATTGATCGACTTTGCGGCAGAAGTGCTGAAACCTAGCGAACTCACCATTTGAGTAGCCCTAAGGAGATGAAAACCATCCGAAACCACAATGACGCTGTGAATCCCCCGAGAGGTTAGCAGCTTAGAAACAGAGACCACTGATTCCCAACTGTCTCGTCCTACGGGATTAGCAATTACTGCCCCTGAAGGTACACCCTTGCCGTTCAAGTAGGTCTTGCCTACCCCCGCTTCCGAATAAGCATCACCTGGAGACGAGCCTCCGGTTACAAATATAAGAGGGGCAAACTTTTGCCGATAAAGTAGGTCAGCCTCATTAAGTCTTGCCGAGAGGTCGCGCGAGGCTACTCCGTTATATTCGGCAGTGCCCATGACTACGATCGCCTGCGACCGAACCGGCCTAGCCGTTATAGATTCCTTGTACACCTGGACAAAGGTAACTCCAAGATAAATGATCGCGGCTGCCACGATTACGGCCAACAAGCGCCGCAGGATTTTGAGCAGCAGGAAAGGCAGACACATTATGGGTTGTGGATTCCTATCAGCTCGCCGGCTAACGCCAATCTTTGCAATGTAGCCTTCTTCCCGAGCAATTCGATGGATTCGAACAACGGTGGACCAACTTTTGAACCGGTGAGAGCTACCCGAATCGGCGCCTGCACCTTCCTGAGAGGCATTTCGACCAAATCGCAGTAGCTCCTTGTAGCATCGTGGAGTTGTTCGGCCTTAAATTCGGACAGGTTCAGGTAAATATTGCTGATATCCCCGATGATCTGGGCAGATTTTGGATCCTTGCGCAAAACTGAGTCAACCAGTTCAGCCGATATCTCAATCTCTGGCCGAAATAAAAAACCGACCATAGAGGAGACCTCCGTGAGCAATGAGACCCTCTCTTGAACCAGCGGAGCTATCTTTGAAAACACCTCCAGCTGCTTTACACTTCCCGACCACCATTCGTTTGACTCCAGAAACGGCAGGCAGTGGTTGACAAAATCGTCTACAGGCAGTTCCCTGATATAGACGCCATTGAAGTGAAGCATCTTTTTTTCATCGAAAAATGCCGGCGAATGGTTAACCTGATCGATGTCGAAAAGCTCGATCATCTCCTCGATGCTCATGAACTCGCGGTCGTCTCCAGGACTCCATCCAAGGAGAACCAGATAGTTAACCATTGCCGAAGCCAGGTAACCCAATTCGCGGTAATCCTCCACGGCCACCCGGTCTCGCCTCTTCGAAAGTTTTTGGCGCTTGGCATTGACCAGCACGGGAACGTGGGCGAAGACAGGCAGCTCCTCCGCGCCAAGCGCCTGGAACAAAAGGATCGCCTTGGGAGTGGTCGGCAGGTGCTCTTCCGCCCTAAGGATGTACGAGATTTTCATATCCATGTCGTCGACAACGTTTGCCAACACGAAAAGGGGAGACCCATTTGACTTCACGATGATAAAGTCATCCAGGTTCTCATGGTCGAAAACCACGTCGCCGCGAATTTTGTCGTGCACAACGGTTTGTCCAGGGCGAGGAATCTTGAACCGCAGCGCTGAACCAGGAGCCCTTGGATTATTTCTCTCGCGGCAATATCCGTCGTATCCTGGCGGACCTCCACGCTCGCTTGCCCGCTTATCGATTTCATCTCTGGCGCAGTCGCACCAATACGCTTTACCTTCGTCAATTAGACGCGCAATAGCCTGCGCATAGAGATCAGATCTCTCGGACTGCCTGTACGGACCCTCGTCCCAGCTGATGCCAAGCCACGTCAGAGCTGAGACAATACCCTCAACCCATTCCTCCGCATTTCTGGCATCATCGGTATCTTCAATACGAAGAATAAAGCTGCCGCCCGCTTTGCGTGCAATTAACCAGTTGTAAAGCGCCGTTCGCGCTCCGCCCACATGAAAGTAACCGGTAGGAGATGGAGCGAAGCGAACTCTAAGAGTACTTTTCACACTTCAAAGCTAATCGCAAAGGAGGAGAAAGAAACCGCCTCGAAACGACTACACCTCCAATTTGTCCTCAATTGAAGTATCCAACGCACCTAACCACGGTCCGGGCATGCGCATTTGCTCGACGTCCTTGCACAACCCATAATGCCGTCCGACGATGAAAACTTAGGAAAGTAGCTTCTTGGCAACGACAATACGCTGAATCTGGTTGGTTCCTTCATAGATCTGAGTGATCTTGGCATCGCGCATAAATCTCTCGAGCGGAAAGTCCTTGGTGTAGCCGTAGCCGCCCAGCAGTTGTACAGCATCCACGGTAACGCTCATGGCCACGTCTGACGCGAACATCTTCGCCATAGCCCCGATCTTGCTCAGATCGCCTGTCGGGTCGGAATCTACCATGGAACATGCCTGATAGACCAGAACCCTGGCTGCCTCGGTCTTGGTCGCCATATCCGCCAGCATGAACTGCAATCCCTGGAACTCGGCAATGGCGTGTCCGAACTGCTCCCGGCTCTTCATATAGTCGCGGGCATAGTCGATTGCGCCCTGCGCGATACCCACGGCCTGCGCGCCGATAGTCGGCCTAGATCGGTCTAGAGTGCCCATGGCGATATAAAAGCCTTGGCCTTCTTCACCAATGAGGTTTTCCTTTGGAACACGAACCTCGTCAAAAATAACTTCACCGGTCGGCGAGCCCTTGATGCCCATCTTTTGCTCGAGTTTGGCAATCTTGACTCCCCAATCCGCTTCGACCAGAAACGCCGAAATACCCCTGTGTCCTGCAGAGGGATCCGTCTTCGCGAACACGGTGTACGTGTCTGAGATTCCCGCATTCGTTATCCAATATTTGGTACCAGTGATTATGTACTCGTCACCGTCT
>JAJYFX010000281.1 GCA_021785315.1 Actinomycetes bacterium
AATCCATCCGTCAGATCTGCGGTCAGCGATTTGATCGTCGCGTCAGCTAAAACTTCGAATCCTGTTTTAGCCCAGATTCCGACAAATATCCTTAAATCGGCCGTCGACAAGGGACTCACTGAACCCCTAGTAGTCAGCGAACTCGGAAATGCGGCGACGCAGATCCAACAGCACCTCATCGGATTTAACAGCGGACCCATCGTGATAGGCGGACCGGAGCTGTCGTCGGCGGTAGCAGAGATCGTTGCGCCTAATAATCTTGCCGAGAAAAAGCTCATCGAAGCTACGCCGTTCAGCGTTACAATCGCGAACTCGTCAATTCCTTCATTTGGACGCTATTACCGATGGCTGAACAGCACTGTGAAATTTTCGCTGTATGCCTCCGCCGCACTATTGGTTGCCTCGTTGATTCTTTCGGCTAAGAAAAATCGGACTCTTAGAAAAATCGGTCTTTGGTTTGTCGGATTTTCATTGTTCAATGGCGCAATTTTTTGGCTGCTACCCAAATATTTATCGTCGCATCTTCAAAGTAGCCCTGGGAGGATTACTGCCGGTGTGCTGGCAGCCTCAACGGCTGCAGTGGAACCTATTTACATTGCGGCGCTTGGGGCGGGGACGTTGCTCACCATTGTTTCATTCCTGTTGTAGGACACCACCATTGCGGTCTTAGCCAACCCGGGTGAGCCGGCTAAGACCGAATTCGAACCAAAACTACTTTGGCGTCCTCATCATTCCTGCTCGTTGGCCACGAGATATGAATTTGCTAGCCATCTTTCGGCTAGCTTCGTCAATCATCTCGTCGCCAAACATGACTGCTCCCAAAAGATCCACCTCAGTGGCGGCCTTGTACGCGTCGAGAATATCCACAGCTTTGTCGTACTGCGCCTGTGAAGGCGAGTACAGCTCATTGATCAGAGTCACCTGGTCGGGATGCAAAGCCCATTTTCCGTCGTATCCTAGGGTTACAGTCCGGTGG
The DNA here is from genome assembly GCA_021785315.1 of Actinomycetes bacterium. Next base: position 977 of record JAJYFX010000281.1, read on the forward strand.
CAGTAATCCCTTAGCGCGTCAAGATCCCTGATCTTAAGGAACGGGCCGTCGATGACCTGAAGACCATTTGCCCTTCCTGCCATCAATATCTTCGAAAACACATAGTGGAAGTGGTCGCCAGGGTAATCACTTATCTGCACTCCCCCGGTAAGAATCGGCATCTCCATTGAGGCGGCGAAGTCAGCGGGGCCAAACACGATTGTTTCAAGCCTCGGTGACGCTGCGCAGATCTCCTCCACATTGATCAGCCCCTTGGTGGACTCGATCTGGGCTTCAATACCTATATGGCCCCTTGGAAGGCCAGCGTTGATTTCAACCTGAGTGAGCAACAGATCCATGGCGATGACATCGGAAGCACTTTGAACCTTCGGCAGCATTATTTCGTCTAAGCGTTCGCCGGCATTACCGACGACCTCGATCACATCAGCATAAGTCCACCTAGTATCCCAGGCATTGACTCGGACGCAAAGGACTCGGTCATCCCAATCGAGTTCACGAATAGCTTTGACTACTTGAGCTCTAGCTCCCGGCTTTTCAAGCGGCGCGACTGAGTCTTCAAGATCCAAAAATGACATATCAGCATTAATTGTTGGTGCCTTCTCCAAAAATCTTTGGGAAGACCCTGGTACCGATAAGCAAGATCGGCGTGGTAAGTAACGGCTTCGTTCGGACATTTGAGCAATTATAGTGAACTTTCTCTAATTTTCCCAGTCCGCGATAGACAACAAATGCAGGCTGGCCTAGAAACTCAGGTCCAGTGGCAGCACTTGCTCGGTGATCAACCTCTTGAATCTTTCTACCCGGATTGGTTCAGGCACCTGACCGGCAAGACCGACGAACGACCTAACTAGCTGAAACCCCTCGACATAGCACGTGATATAGGCGCGCCAAACGGGATCAGTAAGAAACTCGACCGCTTTTTCAGCCCTCGCGTGAGATAAAAGAGCATTTTTCTCAAGACTTTCAACAACCTTGTCTGGATGAACACCGTCCTGGTGAAGGTCCCAGGCCGCATTGGCCCGGACTTTCGAAAGCGTCTCAAATGCGCCTCTCAGCTCTTTTGACTCCTGATCGGGGTAATTGATTCCCCTCTTGATCATCATCTCGGATACCAAGCTGAACTCTTCGTCACCCATTGCTATCTCGAGACCAAAATCGGCAAGACCTTCCGCGATTAGACACTGAGGAGTGCCTACCAGGAATATTGACTCTTCCAACTGTCCACGTCCGCGGTAAAGATCGGCTTCCTTTCGCACATGTTCGCAGTGATGGCCTGGGTACGCTTCATGAGCGACCAGATGAGCAAGCGAAGTAGAAAGGACCGGCAGGTCTGCATTTACGGCCACCCTTGACTTAAAATTTCCGAGATAGTAATTGAACCCTGACCAAGGTTTTGATTTAACGATCTCGAATTCCAAGCTTTCACCTTCCGGAAGCCCGAACAAGGTTAGAGTCCGTTCCCTTAGAACCTCCTTCAGATCCATCAAGATCGCTTCCAGGTCTCCAGGGGGTACTTCGAATGCGCTACGATAATCATTCAGCCGACTGCCAAGATAACCAACGCCTGGTATCCGTCTCTCCAATACACCCAGGGCATCGTCTACCTCCTCTGACGAGACCCGTCGCGGCTTCACGCCGTAACAGCGCTCCACCTCCGTGACGTAGTCAACCTTGACACCAGCCAGCTTTTGACACGTAGTCATCAATCCTATGGCTTGGCCTCGAAGCCAAGCAGCTCTCGAAGAATCGTAAGTCTTCCCGCTAGAATCCAACGGCTCTCCAGAATCGATCGCATTGACCAATTGGCGGGCGTCTTCAACCAATCTTCCAGGTGCAACCTTTGCAGATCCTTGAATCTTGGCAGCCAATTCCCGAGGACCATAGTAAGCATCAACTAATCCGTCGATGTATTTGTTTAATTGCAAACCCAGAGAAATATAGTCCTCAATCAAAGTTGACACTATGTCAAGCACCAATCGTTCAAATCAGGAATTAGCGTCTAGTTGATGTGCTCTCTCAAAAATGGGATCAGCCTGTCCCACGCCTGCTTGGACGCTTGCGCATCATAAACCTCGGGCCTCGTGTCATTGAAAAAAGCGTGATGGGTGCCTGGGTAGATGAAAAACTCCACTTCCTTTCCCATCGATTCGAGTTGCGATTCCAGTGCCCTTGAGGCGTCGGGCGAGGCAGAGTCGTCAATTTCTGCATAATGACCTTGAATCGCTGCTGAAATCCGTTGAAAATCCGGGCCAGGGCTTGGCCAGGATACCACCCCATAAAAAGGTGAAACCGCCGAGACAATATCAGGTCTTTCGGCAGCGAGCACCAGGGCCAGGGCGCCACCCATGCAGAACCCGACAACACCGACAGAGGATCCGCCGCTGCGCCTAACCAGCTCGGCCGCGGCACCACCCATATCTTTTGCAGCCTGCGGCAATTCCATAGCCATCATTGCTTTGGCAGCCTCGCCCGGCTCTTTGGCCACAACACCGTGATAAAGATCCGGTGCCAGCGCATAGATGCCGTTGGCCGCGAATCGATCGCACACGTCTTTGATATGGTCGACGATACCCCACCACTCCTGTATCACAACGACTCCCGGAGCTACCTTTTCAGTCGGTGAGGCCAGGTAGCCGGTCGAAGACGTACCGTTACTTGAAAATTCGATCATTTGTCCCATGGAGGAAAAACTACTCCAACCATATTTGCTATGCAACGGAAAACAGAGGTCTTTTCGGATCAGATCGCGTCTGCAAGCAACACACGCAATTCAACAAATGCCGGCGTTTGCCTCAAACAGCCTGCCGCCAGTTGAAATTCGGAATCGCTCAGCCGAGCAGAGGTCCGGCAGATCTTAATATCTCCTGCGGGACGCGCCAACTGGTCAAACGGTTGATGGCCGTCGGCAAATATGAATCACCTTGGTAAACCACCTCTCTTATCCCATCCAAATCGAACAATCGAAGGGGAACGCCTTCCGTGCCAGCGAAAGCAAGTCGTGATCGAAGAGAGTCATATATTGAAGGTGGCACCAATGAACTG
>JAJYFX010000282.1 GCA_021785315.1 Actinomycetes bacterium
CGATCACCTGGAGGAAGGGATTGTGCGGGTCTTCCACAAGGACACGGAGATTAGCGCATCAGGCAAGGAGCAAGCTCTGGATGAGGTTTCGTCGGCGGGAGAATCTGAAAGCTCAACTCTGAATCAGCACGCTGCCGTCATTTTAGAGAACTCTGGTGAAGAGGGGCTGCGCTTCGAAGCGGATGCCGGCGATTCCGCCAAGGTGTCCCGGGATCAGGTTTCAAGCCGCGCGACTTCCGAAGAGGTTGTGATGGGGGAGGACAATCGAAGTTCTGTTATGGAAATATCCGGGTTGGAATCGGATCAAGTGCCAGCGAGTGGGTCCCATGATGATGAAATGGCCAATGCAGCAGCCGCGATACGCGAGACCTCAGAAACTGCGGAGGTTGGTCAAAAACCATATGAGGATATCCGGCAGGATGAATTGGAAGTTCTAGCTCCTGCCCAAAGAGTTGAACCTGGCTCGTTGCTGAATTCGGTCGGAGATGAGGCGCAACGGTCGCGCAAGGCCGACGAGATACTGGCGAGGATCAGGTCTTTGCGGGTTGGGGAGCGGGCATCCGATTCGTCAATTCACGGTGATACAGAGAGTCTTGACCTGCCAGCAGAAACAGAGCCTATTTCGGCTCATTCGCACAAAGAGCCAAGGGTGCCCAAGATCTTTTCTCTGTCCGATACCGAAGCCGAAGATCGAAATAAGGGTGGTGAGTCCAATGCCGAGATCGAGGAAGGTGACTATGGAGGCGTCGGAGCTGAAGGAGTCTCTCCTGAAATAGATGCTGCCACCCGGGAGCTGCTTGATGTGCGCGAAGAACTTCTTGCTCCGGTAGCAGCGATGCTATTTAAAAGGATGAAGAGGCTCCTGTCGGATGAGCAAAATGATTTGCTGGACAAAGTGCGAAGAGGTTCGGGTTCGGAAGTGGAACTGGAGAAATTGTTGGTCGAAAAGGAGCAGATCGATGCGTTGGCTTTCGCATCGCTTGACTTTTTCGAGCAGGTCCGGTTAGGTGTGGCAGGGTTATTTGTAGAGACGAATGGGAGTTCTGTTAGGCGCGATATCTCAAAGCAGGCCGTCCAATACTCGGAAGAGTTCGCTAAAGAGGTAATACTGCCGCTGAGGCGCCGAATCGGGGAAGCGTTGTCGGTGGATGTAACCGCCGAGGATCAGTCAACTGCCGGTGCTCTAGGCGCCATCTACAGGGATGTCAGGTCAAATCGCCTTGAGCAGTTGATATCTCAGTATGCCAATACCGTGTTTTGCGCCACTGTCATGCTCGAATCAGGATATGAATCTTTTGTCTGGGCTACCGACCCACGGGAGGTACCTTGCGCCGATTGTTTGGATAATTCCCTGGCTGGAATCACTATGGGCGGCGAACAGTTCCCTACCGGGCATTACCATCCTGGAATTCATTCTGGTTGTAGCTGCCTTTTGGTGCCATTTATCGCCTAATCTCATGTCCATGAGGATTCCCGCTGATTTGCCGCCACAGAGAAGACGAGTGTCCAAACGACAGTTACTTTTCTTCGTCTCGGTAATAATTTTCATCATAATTGTGCTGTCTCTTAGGAGCATTGCAGTTTTCTATACCGATTTTCTGTGGTTTTCAAGTGTCCATTTCACAGAAGTTTGGAAGGGAGTGCTGCTTGACAAAATCGGTCTGGCGATCGTTTTCGATCTGGTTTTTTTTATTCTTGCGTTCGTCAATCTGACAGTTGCTTCCAAACTGAGTCCGCCATTGTCGGCGCTCGGGCCAGGGGAAGATGAATTAGTTATCCGTTTTCGCTCGACTACCAATAGGTTCCCAAGACTCACGCGCGTAGCTGTCTCGGCTGTCCTCGCGATCATTGTGGGTACATCAGCATCAGGCCAGTGGAAAAACTGGATCCTTTACTCGAATTCGGTACCTTTTGGCTGGACAGATCCTCAGTTCCACAAAGATGCCTCATTTTATGTATTTAGACTGCCGTTTTTGTCGTACCTGGTTTCGTGGGGTTTCCTGGCGCTAATCGTTGTGTTCGTGATGATCGCTGTCGTGAATTATTTCAACGGCGGGATTCGGCTGCAAGGCCAAGGATCAAGAGTGAGCCCGGCCGTGAAGGCCCACCTTTCCTTCATTCTGGCACTGATAGCTCTAGTCAAGGCAGTTGGCTACTACCTGCAAAGATTCAAGCTGGATAATGCCACAGATGCGTACGTGAATGGCGCCGGCTATACTGATATCCACGCTGTGATACCAGCTCTTACGCTTCTTCTCTTTATTTCGGTTGTTTCAGCAATTATCCTTCTTGTAAATATCCGGCGCCAGGGGTGGGTCCTTCCGGTGGTTGCGGTCGGCCTTTGGGGGCTTATTTCCATCCTCCTAGGCGGGATATACCCGGCGATCGTTCAGAAATTTGTAGTCCAGCCTTCTCAAGTCTCCAAGGAAACGCCGTACATCGAGCGAAACATATCGGCGACACGGTATGCAATGGGAATCAATAATATTGCCCAGGAGCCCTTCGATTACAGCAGTACGATAACCGGCTCGACATTGGTGACCGATGCGCCAACTTTGGCTGCTGCAAGATTATGGGACCCGTTAACACCGGTCCAGACTTTCAATAAGCTTCAAGACATTCGCTCTTATTACCAGTTCAATGGCTTGGCGGTGGACCGTTACGTTATGAATGGGGTGCAGACTCCAGTTATCGTTGGAGTCAGACAAATCAATGCTGCAGACCTACCCGCACAGTCGTGGATCAATCTGCACCTTCAATACACGCACGGTTACGGCGCTGTTCTGGCTGCGGCGAATTCCGCATCTGCCAACGGAAATCCGGCATTTCTGATCAAGGACTTGCCTCCCGTGTCTACTGGCGGTGCCCCACAGATCTCCGAGCCGCAGGTCTACTACGGAACCAACAATCCCGGCTATGTAATTGCCAACACCAAGCAGCCTGAAATTGACTACCAAACGAACTCGGGCTCGTCTGTTGAAACTCATTACAAAGGGAACGGGGGGGTTCAGCTTTCGTCGTTCGTTCGTCGTGCCGCATTTGCGCTGAGATTTGGCGACATCAATCCATTGATTTCCGGGCTGATTACCCCCAATTCACGCTTCATGTTTAATCGTGATATAGCTTTGAGAGTCAAAAAAGCTGCTCCTTTCCTCAGCTACGATTCGCAGCCGTATCCAGTCATTTACAATGGGCAGATTTATTGGATTATTGACGCATACACCACTACATCGCATTTCCCCTATGCCCAGGCAGCCAATACATCGAGCCTCAGTGCATCTTCAGGGTTGAATTCGCAGTTCAACTACTTCCGGAATTCGGTAAAAGTTGTTATTAACGCTTATTCGGGTTCGATGAAATTCTATGTAGTTGATCAGTCTGATCCGATTATCAAAGTTTACGAAAAGGCTTTTCCAAATATATTTACTCCGGTTTCCCAAGCGCCTTCCGGGCTGGTTGCCCACTTTCGCTATCCAGTGGACGGATTCACAGTTCAGGCGACGATGTACGGCCGATACCACATTACCGATCCGACCGGGTTCTACAATGCCGGAGATGCCTGGGCTTTAGCCCAAGATCCAGGTAGTTCGCCGAGCCAGACGCTTTCTCAGACGCAAACGACAAACGCTCAGGGGCTGGTGCTTCCAGCCACTCAGCCCGCACGAATGAGGCCCTCTTATCAGCTATTGCGATTGCCTGGTCAGGCTGGTTTGAGTTTCGTGCTTACAGAGCCGTTTGTGCCAGTCTCCACGAACAATCAGCTTCAAACACTTTCAGGGTTTCTATCTGCCGGCTCTGATCCCGGGTCATATGGAAAGTTGACAGCGTATATCTCTCCTCGGGCTCAGCAGGTTGACGGGCCGCTGCTTGTGAATGCCGCGATAGCTGCTTCTCCAAGCATTTCGCAGGCAATCTCGCTGCTTGATCAGCATGGGTCACAGGTTGCCTTTGGCGAAATGCTCATGGTTCCGGTACATAAGGCTTTGCTCTACATCAGACCTCTATACGTGCAGTCAGT
>JAJYFX010000283.1 GCA_021785315.1 Actinomycetes bacterium
TCGCACACGATGGTCGCTGCGTTCCCACCTAGTTCAAGCACCAGTTTCTTGGGTCCAGCCGTATGGGCAACTTGAGCTCCAGCATGGGCGCTTCCGGTAAAACTTATCGCCGCAACTTCCTTGGCCGCGCACAGAATCGATCCAATCTCGGCACCACCGTGAACAATCTGCACTGCCTCAATTGGCATTCCTGAATCGAGTAGCAACTTTACGATCGCACCCGAAACAGCAGGTGCCTGCGGTGGCGGCTTCACGATGGTGGTGTTTCCCGCCGCGAATGATGCACCTAGCTTGTGGGCTAGAAGATTTGCAGGTGCATTAAACGGGGTGATTGTCACAACCACTCCCAGTGGCGCACGATAAGTCATCGCCGTGGTACCGCGACCACGCTCCCACCCTTCGGCACCGAGTAGTTCCCCACCCATTCTGCGGGCCTCCGCAGCACAGATCGCGAAGGTGTCCGCCACCCGAATCATCTCCCCGAGAGAGTCCTTCATCGGTTTGCCAAGTTCTAAAGCCAGCAGCTTGGCAATTTCGGCGCTGCGCTCATTGGCCAAGTCCGCAGCCCGTTCGAGAATGTCAGCGCGTTGAGATGGTGTCATTCGTTTGATAACGTGTGCATTGGCGGCTGCAAACTTCAAAGTCGATGCAACCTGCCCTGCATCCGGAACAAGAGATCGCGAAACAACTTTGTTCAGGTATGGCCCAACACGCTCAGACCATTGTCCCGAGGTAATCCATGCGCCCCCGATGAATGAAGGGGCATCAATGATTTGCAACTGGCCCGTTTCCATGTCTCCACCAATTCTATAATCCAATTTAAGTCCATGCAATGGTTTTGTTGAACTGCATAGTGGACTCATGCTAGCATATCGTTTTGTGAACGACCACACAAACCACTCAGATTCGTCCAGGGCTGGAAAAAGCGAATTTAAACCGGAACTTGACCCCGGGAAAAAGAACGCCAGTGCAGCTGGACTTGTTAGAAGCGTTTCCAGAGCTATAAATATTCTGGCGGTGCTAACGGAAGATAACCCAACCATTTCGGTATCAGAAGCGGTAAAGGCGACCCAACTGCCCAAAACAACCGTGCATCGTCTTCTTCAGACTCTTGATGAATCCGGACTGTTATGGGCAAGCGAGGGGCGGTACCAACCTGGTCCGACTTTGCTGCGCCTTGTGAAAATTGCAAGCAACTCATGGATCCTTCCACCAACCACCCAAGTCCTGATGAAAAGTATCGCGGACGAAACTGGAGAGACTGTCAATTTCTACGTTCGCAAGGGGATAAAAAGAGTCTGCATAGCCCAGGTCCAAGGTCCGCAGGGCCTTAGACACGTTCTGAACATAGGTGATGAACTACCCCTTTGGGCAGGTGCGTCGGCAAAAATACTGCTTACTGCCATACCACGGGATCTTTTGATCGAGGTGGCCAAAAGTTCGCCAAACGGGGAAAAACATCTCAAGACCCTGCAAACCTGGATTGAAGAGGCAAACGAGCGGGGCTGGGCGGAGAGCCACGCCGAAAGAGAGGACGGGGTATCTGCAGTAGCAGTTCCGGTCCATCTGCGCCAGGGCCGTGAACTCCTTGCAATGTCAGTGTCGGGACCGACATCACGATTTATCCCGTCAAAGGTTTCCGAGATCGTCGAAATACTAAAACGCAGTGCAGATGAGCTTGCGAATCCAAAGAATTCCGACTCTTCCAGCCAGTCAAATGATTAAAGCATAAAGTGACCCAGGAGGAATTATATGAACAATGGACCGCTTTCAGGTGTGCGAGTGCTCGACCTGACCAACGTTTTGGCGGGGCCATATTGCAGCTACCAGCTGTCCCTTTTCGGAGCCGAAGTTATCAAGATCGAAGTACCTGGTTCTGGCGATCTCGCCAGACAACTGGGCGCCAGCCCGGAACTCAACCGTAAAAAACTTGGTGCGTCATTTCTGGCACAAAATGCCGGTAAAAAGTCAATTGAGCTCAATCTAAAAAACGAGCACGACAAGGCCATCATGACCAAATTGGTCAAACAATCCGATGTCGTTCTGGAAAACTTCCGCCCTGGGGCAATGGACCGCTTGGGGTTTGGCTGGGAGACCCTAAAAGAGATAAACCCGGGGATAATCTACTGCGCAATATCAGGCTTTGGACAACATGGCCCGATGAGTACGCGTCCCGCATATGACCAGATAATCCAGGGACTCTCGGGAATGATGAGTATAACCGGCAATGAAGACGACGCACCTCTTCGCACAGGTTTCCCAGTGTGCGACACCGTCGGGGGTCTGGCGGCGGCGATGGCAATCTCTGCCGCCCTTGCCGGAAGAGCTAAAGATGGCAAGGGACATTTCCTGGACATATCCATGCTCGAGGCCTCGGCATCAGCAATGGGCTGGGCGGTGTCGAACTATCTGGTCACCGGGCAGATCCCAAGTCCCATGGGTAATGACAACGCCACCGCAGCTCCTTCGGGAACGTTTCATACCCGCAGCGGTCTGATCAATATTGCCGCCAACAAGCAGGAACAGTATGAAATCCTATGTCGACTCATCGGTCGCGAAGATCTCATTAGCGATCCAAGATTCGAGGAGCGAGAAAGTCGAAAGACGAATCGCGAATTGCTAAACGTCGAGATTGACAAAGGACTTTCCACCAAGGAGGCGTCGGAGTGGGAGGCGCTCCTCTCCGACTCAGGAGTACCGGCAGCCAGAGTACTAACGGTCCCCCAGATGGTCGAGCTGGAACAGCTCAGTTATAGGCACTTCTTTACCCAACTCCCCTTTCCGAATGACCCAAGCCGGACCCTGACAGTAAGCGGTAACGGAGTCTTGATTGACAATGAGCCCCTCAGAGCAGTTGGACCGCCACCCTTGCTGGGACAGCACAACAAGGAGATTCTGGAAACACTAGCAGGTGAATCCTCCTAGCACACCTCGCGTGATCGGTTAGCGAAAAATCAAAGACTGCCTGATTAGGAGAATCAAGTGAACGATGAAGCTGGCGAGATAAAAAGACAGATGTCCAACTGGTGGGCCACGAGCATTTCAGACATTTCACCTGGCGTGATCAGATTTCGCGGTCACGATATCCCGGAACTGATGAATGACTGGGATTTTCTCTCAGTCGTCACCCTCATGGTCATGAACAAAGAGCTCAATCCTATGGAGCGAAAGCTTCTGAACATGGCCTTCATCGCCTCAGTAGACCATGGTCCGCAGGCACCCTCAATTGCCGCCGCAAGAATGGCCGCCACCTGCGGTGTGGGCCTGAACAATGCGGTAGCCACCGGCGTCAACCTCCTAGGAGACACCCATGGAGGCGCGGGCCAGCAATGCCTTGAACTGTACCTCCAGGTCGAGGGCCTCCGAGCGTCTGGATCAGATCTGCCGCAGGCGGCCGAGCAGGTAGTGAACCAGTGGCGTATGAAATCAAAATATCTTCCTGGCTTCGGCCATAGGTTTCATCCAAGGGACCCCCGTCGAGATCCAATCGTCGCACTACTTGAAAAAGCCAGAGACCAGGGCGCTATTTCCGGGAAGATCCTCGAGGTCGGCCTAGCAATCGAAAACCACATCAATCTAGGCAGGACAAAGCAAATCCCAATGAATATCGATGGTGCGACGGCAATCATCTACGGCGAACTGGGATTCCCTCCAAAACTCGCCCGAGGGCTGTTCGTCCTCGCCAGGAGCGTTGGTATCCTGGCGCACTCCTACGAGGAGATGGAATCAGGATCCCGAATCAAAGGTCCAATGCCGACTTCGGTATTACCCACATATTTGGGCCGGTGATACGCACATCTCCTTGGGTGAAGGGCATGGCCCTTGGACTCAAACCTTCACCGTGATCTGAACCGGAAAGTGAACTGCCCCCAACCCCGTCTTCCCGCACAACAATAAACCTAACGAGAGATGCCGCGCACAATTTGCTAACTCAGCGGCTCCAAACAGCCATAGGGTTGCTCGTGGCCTGACTTTTGCAACGACGTCGTCG
>JAJYFX010000284.1 GCA_021785315.1 Actinomycetes bacterium
ATCTGGAATGAGGCGCATCGGCGAATCTGCCCTGTCAGAACTCTTCTCAAGAGGAGAGGATGCGCGTTTGGGCGATCATGCGTTGGCTAGGAGCGGGATTGGAAATGATCTGGAATTTGAGAGCAAGGTTTACGAATTCGGCGATCCTTTCAATCTGAATATCAACAAGACCATTCGCAACGCTCTTCTTAGATCTGGATCTCAAATTCCCCTGAAGATCATGCCGGGTGATTTTGAGATCGAAAAGACGGAGAAGCGGTCGCTTGCCTCCACGGTCCTGCTGCTGGACCTCTCCTTATCTATGCCGTTAAGAGACAATTTTCTTACCGCGAAAAAGGTTGCGCTTGCCCTGCACTCCCTTATTAGCACGAAATATCCAAAAGACTCGCTTGCTATTGTGGGATTTTCAGAGGTGGCCAGGCGGATAGAGCCATATGCGCTGCCGGAGGTATCTTGGGATTATGTTTACGGGACCAATATGGAGCACGCCCTGTTGATGGCACGCGAGATTCTTCGGTTCGAGGAGGGGCATAAACAGATAATCATGATTACCGATGGAGAACCGACCGCCCACATTTTACCTGACGGGGAGATATTTTTCAGTTATCCGTCAAGCCCAGAAACCATCGCAGCTACCCTCAAGGAGGTTATGCGCTGCACCAGGGAGGACATAACGATCAACACCTTTGTTTTGGATGCCACATGGGAACTGAAGAAGTTCATGGAGAAGTTCGCATCCATCAACAAAGGCAGAGTTTTCTACACCGATCCGGAGAACCTGGGAAAGTTTGTGCTAGTAGATTTTCTCGCCCAGAGAAGCAAAATAGTCTGACACTCCGGTTTGATCCCGCCTGGAGTCTGAACGGAGCGGCGACGGCTGGCGCAGGCGCCAGTCGAGCATTCAGGCTACCCGTAATACCCTTATGTTTCCGGTCTGTTTCATAGAACTGCCTGGATTTACAATGATGTAACAATCTTGACATAGTCAGGAAACACTGCCCTTATAGCGTGATTTTCGAGCAGTCATCTATAAGGAGGTTGCAGTTCATGCTAAATCCGTATCCCGCGTGGCTAAGTCCTGGGGACAATGCCTGGCAGCTCTTGGCGGCGACTCTGGTCGGGCTCATGAGCATTCCAGGAATTGCGGTTCTGTATGGGGGTCTAGTCCATAAGAAATGGGTTGTGAACACTATGACGATGGCTTTCACGGCTTTCGCTTCAGTGCTCATCGTCTGGGTTCTGTGGGCGTTCAAAATGTCATTTGGCGCGCCAATACATCTCGGTCCAGGCTTTTTTAGCCAGCTCATTGGACATCCCGGTTCGGTACTTGGCCACCTTGGTGAACAGGCTCAGGCTAGCATTCCGTTACTTAACGGATCGATGCCGCAATTCCGCTTTCCGAGTTCCACGCTCGTTTACTTCCAATTCGTTTTTGCCGCAATTACGCCCCTGCTATTCCTGGGTAGCGTGCTTGGCCGCATGAGCTTCAAGGCGTGGGCTATTTTCGTCCCGCTTTGGACAACCTTTATCTATTCGGTCAACGCGTTCCTTATTTGGGGTGGCGGCTACTTTGCCGGGAAAGGTGCGGTTGACTACTCGGGTGGGTATGTTATTCACCTGGCAGCCGGAGTCTCCGGATTTGTGGCTGCAGCGGTCATAGGCCCGAGACTCAAAAGAGATCGGGAAACAACCACGCCTACCAACCTGCTGCTCGTCGCGGTTGGCGCTGGAATACTTTGGCTTGGTTGGAATGGTTTCAATGGCGGAGACCCGTATTTCGCAGGCGCGGATGCTGCAAGCGCGGTTTTGAACACAAACCTTGCTACTGCTGCAGCCCTGCTGACCTGGTTGTTTATGGACATGTGGTCAAAGCACCACAAGCCAGCTTTTCTAGGCGCGGTAAACGGCATGATCGTGGGATTGGTTGGCATTACGCCTGCGGCAGGATACGTGAACGGTTGGGGCGCCCTAGCGATTGGGGTCATAGGCTCGTTTGTGGTTTGGTTTGCATTCAACAAGCTTTCTACCAAGTGGATCTTCGCTAAGGTTGACGATGCCCTCGGAGTGGTCTATACCCACGGAATTGCAGGACTCATGGGCGGCTTGATGACCGGACTGTTTGCCGATCCGAAAATGATCGTATACCTGGGTTCAGGCAAAACTGCTGCGTCTTCGGTAAAGGGACTGCTGTATGGCCATCCTTGGCAGGTTGTTCTTCAGCTGGAAGCGGCGCTTTGGGTGATCGTCTATAGCGCCATAGGTACTTTTATCTTGCTAAAGATCGTCAAGATATTTGTGCCTTTGAGATTTCCTGACGACGTACTGCAGATCGGCGATCTCGCTATCCATGGCGAGCAAGTCGAACCTACTGAGACCGCGCACAGGGTTCTTCCCGCTGCCTCGGGGGTTGATTGACAACGGTATAGGTCAGTAATGACCGACCTGCAATCTCGTATTTCTCACTATAGCTAACAGCGAAAGGAATGGGTTCTGGAATATATCCGGGACCCATTCCTTCGTCACTTGGCAGAAGGGGAGCTGCTGATTGAAAAACGATGATGCGGAACTCGTTGTCTGTGATTGATGTTGCAGGCATCCATCGCATGGGCGCGAAGGCGTTTGCCCCGAGAGTTTTCTGGAGAATCTCGCAAATCCGAGTATTTGAGTAAATAATCTTTGAACTTTTGAAAAACTGTCTGTAATGTAGCACTGGCGTGTATGGAGAAATAGGAAAAATTAAATTGCCTATTGCTCTTTTTCGATTCATATAGCATGATGCATATAGCGTAATTACACATGTGAAAGTTGGGGAAGGAGGTCGGCAAATGGGGGAACTTGCCCGACTGAAGGAATACGCACTTGGCGATTGGCAGGAATTCGCTCAGTGTAGGGGACGGGATCCCGAGATTTTCTATCCGCAGCGGGGGGTTCCGACTGCGTCGGCGAAAACCTTATGCCGCGAGTGCCCAGTCAAGTTGGAGTGTCTTGAGCACGCGCTGGCAAACGAGGAGCGCTTCGGAATCTGGGGTGGTCTCAGTGAAAGAGAGCGCAAAAAGCTGCATCGAGAACGCAGGCGGAAGCTTCAGGCAAATCCATTTTGCTAATCCGAAGTTCAGGCTCCTAAGCGACCTGGAGCAACCATTTCAATATTCTGAGCAGCATTTCTGTGCCTGGCTAAGGGTAAGATGTAGTCATGTAATAGGGACTTCTAGTTAAGATATATTCCAGCCAGTGCTTGTAAGACTGTCAATGTGTGTGATATAGTTGTCGACATGTATGTAGCCAAGGTTCCAAATCGGGGCTCACCACCTGCGATACTACTTCGCGAGAGCTACCGCGAAGATGGCAAGGTAAAGAACCGTACGCTCTCCAACCTTTCGCATTGGCCCGAAGACAAAGTCGAGGCTCTATCGGCTGTGCTGAAGGGCCTGCCTCCAAAGTATTCAGTAGAGGACAGCTTCTCCATTATTCGCAGCCTTCCCCACGGACACGTTGCAGCGGTACTCGGAATGGTAAAAAGTCTCGGACTCGATGAGATGATAGATGTGGTTTCCTCTCGTTTTCGAAGACTTGTCTTAGCCATGGTTGTCTCTCAGGTGATCGATCCCGACTCCAAGCTTTCCATCTCAAGAGCTCTTCGGTCAGACACCGCGAGTTCCTCACTTGGCGAGGTGCTTGGGCTGGAATCTGTAGATGTAAACGAACTCTACGGTGCAATGGATGAACTTCTGCTTAGACAAAAAGACATAGAGGATGCGCTCGCCATACGTCATCTAGAAGGTGCGACGCTGGTTCTATATGACTCCTCCACTGCGGCATTCGAAGGTAGAACCTGCCCGCTTGGCATGATAGGACATCCAAAGGACGGTGTACGTGGAAGACTCCAGATCGTCTATGGGCTGCTTACCTCGGTTGATGGCGTACCCATAGCCATAGAGGTATTTGCTGGCAACACCGCTGATCCAAAGACCATCTCATCTCAAATTGGGA
>JAJYFX010000285.1 GCA_021785315.1 Actinomycetes bacterium
AAAACGCTCCGCGCTTGGATGTTGTCCCCTTCGTTTTGGCCAAAGGCCCATCCAGCAGATCGGAAATCGCGCCAGCTATTACCAGTATGAAGCCAACCCATAACCTCCCGCTAGCCACAACGACGCCAGCAAGGACCGACAACACAATTCCAGCGATGGTGAGAGAATCCGCACTAAGCGGCGTTTTTGCCAGTGCCTTACCGATGGGGCCAGTTGTTTTGTCCACCCCGGCTCTCAAATGACCGTCAAACACGGCGAAATACTCCTCACATTGTGAACATAGCCAAGTTTAGCCTAAATTGTCGGACCGTTCACAGATAAGACGAAACGCCATCTCAGAGGGCCTGAAACCCCTCCCTGATTCGCAAATAGGTCTGGGATAACGCTTCAGGAATCACTCTAACATTTGCCAGGGTAGTCATGAAATTGGTATCACCCAGCCATCTAGGCACTACGTGAAAATGGACATGATCGCCAAAAGCTGCGCCGCCGGCTCTGCCTAAGTTGGCCCCAAAATTGAATCCTTCTGGATTGTAGATCTCTTTAAGAGTATTTATAGCCACTCTTGCCAGATCTATTGATTCCAGCAATGTAGTGCTCTCAAGATTTACAAAGTCTCCCTCATGCGCATACGGAACTATCATCATATGACCGGCAGCGTAAGGGAAAGCGTTTAAGACTACGTAGCAAAATCTACCGCGGAAAAGGACATAGTTCTCATTGTCGAATTCCTGTCCAATTCCTCTAGCTATGTCACACAGAACGCAACTCGTAGGCAACCTCAGATGATCTGGTTTATCGGCATTTTGTAGGAAATTCATCCTCCAGCCTGCCCAAAGATTATCAATCAAGGCTCTCACCCAAAGGCTGTCCACTTAGCTGGGGAACTAGGCGTGCAACAAATTCGCTCAGTGGAACATCTCTGTCAGGATCCTTAGATCCCCTTTCATTCACTCCAACGGTTCCGGATGCCACATCAGTATCACCGACGACTAGCACATACGGAACCTTCTCCGTTTTTGCCTTCCTTATTCGACTTCCCAAAGGTTCATCAGCTGCCATAAAGTCAACCCTTACGTCTGAATTCTCGAGTTCCCGAACAACGTGTCGAGCATAAGGGCTGTGATCGTCGCGAACCGGCAAAACTACTACCTGGACCGGCGAGAGCCAAACCGGAAGTGCGCCGGCATAATGTTCCAGAAGGATTGCAAAAAATCTTTCTACTGATCCAAACAACGCCCTATGGATCATGTAGGGCCTCTTGCGGGTATTGTCAGAATCGACAAACTCCATGTCGAAACGTTGCGGCATTTGCAAATCCACCTGCAGGGTGGAAACCTGCCATCTGCGTCCAATCGCATCCTTTAGATGGACATCGATCTTAGGAGCATAAAACGCACCTTCCCCATGCGCAACTTTGTAGCTGATGCCCGATTCTTTCAGCGCATGCTCCAATGCCGCTGTGGCGTGGTCCCATTCAAAGTCCTCACCTACTGACTTTTCAGGCCTTGTCGCCAGCTCCGCCTCGAATTCCGAAAGGCCAAAGTTTTTGAGTATCGAAATGATGAAGCCAAGCAACCGCGACAGTTCCCTAGCAAGCTGATCTGGCGCACAAAAGATATGTGAGTCGTCCTGGGTGAGTCCGCGCACTCGCGCGAGGCCATGCAAAACCCCTGATCTTTCGAATCGGTAGACCGTGCCAAGTTCAAACAGCCTCAGTGGAAGTTCTTTGTAGGACCTGCCCCTGGACTTGTAGATGAGAATGTGCATCGGGCAGTTCATCGGCTTGGGATAGTACGTGGCACCTTCCATCTCCATTGGAGGATACATTCCCGCCTTGTACCAACCGAGGTGCCCTGAAATCTCAAAAAGAGTGGACTTGGCGATGTGGGGCGTCCATGCCAGCTGATACCCTGCCTTGCGGTGCTCCCTCCTTGAATAGTCCTCCATGATTTGACGAATCAACGCTCCCTTGGGATGGAAAACCGGAAGTCCGCCACCGATCTCCGGAGGGAAATGAAACAGATCCAGCTCCAAACCGATCTTGCGGTGGTCTCGCTTTTCGGCCTCCTCGAGTCGCACCAGATGCTCTTTCAGCGCCTTGTCAGACTCCCAGGCCGTCCCATAAATGCGCTGGAGCTGCGGGCGTTTCTCGTCTCCACGCCAGTATGCTCCCGCCACCCGCATCAGCTTGAACGAACCCAGCTTCTTGGTCGATGGAACATGCGGCCCTTTGCACAGGTCGACGAAACCCGAGGAGTTGCGGTAAACTGAAATCGAATCGTCACCGACGCCTTCCTCCAGCTCTTCGTCGTCATCCGAAACAACCCTGTTATTGGCAACGGTTTCAATGATCTCACGCTTGTAAGGCTGGTCGGCAAAGAGTTCGAGCCCATCAGAAATGGAGTACTCGGAACGAGCGAACGACTGTCCCTCATTGACTATTTCCCGCATCCGGGATTCGATCTTCACTAAGTCCTCGTCAACAAAGTGCTTAGCTCCAGGCAGCTCAAAATCGTAATAGAACCCATCCGCAATTGACGGGCCAATGGCATAGTGCGTGTCCGGCCACAAATCTGTAACTGCCTGAGCAAGAATGTGTGCCGTCGAATGACGAAGAACCTGCCTGCCATCATCGCTGTTTCGAGTGACAATCTCTACTTGGTCACCATCGGAAAGAACGGAATCTAAATCCCGAAGAGTCCCATTTATCCTCGCCGCGACCGAATCCTCGCTCAGCCTTTTTCCAATCATCGCCGCCAGCTGGAAAACGGTGAAGCCAAACGGCACCGTTCGCTCGGAGCCATCCGCCAACACAACCGAAATATCCATCTAACGCGCCTTTCTCATTCAACAAGCCCAGTCCAGGCTAGATTTTTACGCCAAGCAATGCTGCGGCTTCCGAAATGCCATGATTTCGCGAAGCTGCTTCGTCGATCACAGCCATGGCCGCCGGTATATTCAGATCATCATCGAGTGCGGCCCTAGCATCTTCAAGTCCCGCACTGCCATCTCCCGCTTCCAGCCAGCGCTTGAGTCGCTGGTCGGCCGCTTCGATCATATTGTCGCTCCATTCCCAAGCTGTCCGATAATGGTTGCCAAGGATCGACAGCCTGACTGCCCGTGCGTCATGATCAGCTAACAGTTGCTCTACGAAAACCAGATTCCCTAAAGACTTGGACATCTTCTCACCGTCCAGATAAACCATAGCAACGTGGAGCCAATGTCTCACGAAGATCTGTCCGGTTGCTGACTCGGACTGCGCAGCCTCGCACTCATGATGAGGAAAAATCAGATCGCCTCCCCCTCCATGCAGGTCGATCGTAGGTCCGAGTTCTCTCATTGACAGCGCAGAGCACTCGATATGCCAACCCGGACGCCCTGGGCCCCAAAGTGAATCCCACGACGGTTCATCCGACGCCGATGGTTGCCATAGCACGAAATCCAGCGGGTCTTTCTTGTGCGGATCGTCTGGATTTCCACCGCGGTCCCGCGCATATCGCAGCATAGTTTCACGATCCAGGTGCGAAACCTGGCCAAACTTCTCGTAGGTCGCGGTATCAAAATATACCGATCCGCCCCTCTGATACGCATGCCCGGATTCCAGCAGTTGTGAGATTAATCCCAAAATATCCGAAATGGCGGAAGTAGCCCTTGGCTCGGAATGGGGACGCAAAAGGCCGAGCATGCCCATATCTCGGTCGAAGCGGGTCATTTCCGATGCCGCAAGATCGAGATAGTGAACGCCCAGTTGCCTAGCCTTCGCCAGAATCGAGTCGTCCACATCCGTAATATTTCTTACGCATGTAGTCGTGTGACCTATATCCCTCAGCCTGCGCTGAAGCACATCGAACGTAAGATACACAGCAGCGTGACCCATGTGCGCGGCATCGTAAGGCGTGATTCCACAGGTATAAATTGAAACGTTTGAACCAGGAGAAAATTCAACTATTTCCTGTCGTGCGGTGTCATACAAACGCATTTTC
>JAJYFX010000286.1 GCA_021785315.1 Actinomycetes bacterium
AGCACCGAAAAGGCATGTGGATTTTCCTTCGCCACGGAACGATCCGCAATAATATCGAAGAGCTTCTTCCGCTAATAAAAAAGTACGGCTCTAAAAATCTGGCGTTTGGCACCGATGAGCGGGATCTCGAGACACTAGCTGCCAACGGCCATATTGACGACTGTCTCAGAATTGCAGTCGAAAACGGTATTTCGCCGGAGGATGCGCTGATCATGGCGTCCACCAATCCGGCAGAATTTCACGGCTTCAGCCGCCTGGGATATTTGAGCCCCGGCTATCAGGCGGATCTGGCAATTCTTCCTAACCTTGTGGATTTCAGGCCGTCAATGGTTTTCCAGAAAGGAACCCTTGTCGCCCGCTCCGGAAAGACGATGGTGTTCACGGTTCCCAAGACATCTCCTCCTCCGTGGATGCTCGAGACAATCCAGATAGACTTGGCAAAAATAGGGCCGGAAAGCTTTTCACTGCCACAAGCCAAGGGCCAGCTTGTGAAGGTCATTTCCCTTGGCCAGAGCAGCTCTACGGTCAAAGAGGTTAACCGGGAGTTCCGTGCCGATGACACCTCCATTAGCCGGCTGGCCATTCTTGGCCGAAAAAGTCTGGGCAAAGACGTCGGCATTGGCCTAGTGGAAGGCTTAGGACTCACGGAGGGCGCAATCGCCTGTACCGTCGCCCGGGGGCCTCACAGCCTGATTGTCGTGGGCTCGAACTCCCCAAACGGGATAGGGGACATGGAAATTGCCGTCGCAACCCTGATCCAAATGGGCGGAGGACGCGTAGTAGTCAAAAATAAGGAGATCATAGCCTCAGTAAGCCTTCCCATCGGAGGCATCATCTCCACTCTTGGTGCGCCAGAACTGCTAAAGGAGCTGCAGGCTTCTGATGCCGCGGCAAAGAGCGTAGGAACGACCCTTGATCACCCCTTCGCCTGCTTGGACGAGTTGTCGCTGGCGGTAATGCCCGAACTTCGAATTACAAGTCTTGGCTCGGTCAACGTCGTCAACCTAATCAAGGCGGATCCGCTTCAATCGAACTAATCCGTTCGAAATCCTAGCCTCGTTCAATCAATCGCAGTTGTGGTAGCCTCGTCAAAGCGGCTATTGCCCGCGCTCAGTACAAGTCGCAGACCTCGGGAGATACAATGGAGCAGGCGGTAATCATCGACGTCGTTCGAACACCTGGCGGAAAAAGAGGCGGCAGACTCTCCGGGTGGCATGCAGTAGATCTGGCAAGCGAACCTCTAAAAGCACTCGTCCGGAGAAACGATCTCGACCCGGAACTGATAGAAGACGTGATAATGGGATGCGTCACCCAGATCGGGGAACAAGGGGTCAACATAGCCAGAAACGCGGTTCTGGCCGCCGGATTTCCGGAATCGGTCTGCGGTACCACTATCGATCGCCAATGCGGTTCGTCGCAACAGGCAGCCACATTTGCCGCTCAGGCCATAATGAGCGGATCGCAGCAGATCGTCATCGCGGCTGGAATTGAATGCATGACCAGAGTACCCCTTGGAGCGAATATGTCCAGTGGACCTGGGATGCCCTTCGGGCCAAAGATGAACGAGCGATACCACGCTAGTGGCGGCATCGTTCCTCAGGGAATAAGCGCCGAAAAGATTGCCGATATCTGGCACCTCACGCGCGAAGAACTCGACGAATACTCCTTCCAGAGCCACATGCGCGCCCAATTGGCGACAACAGAGCATCGTTTCGACAAAGAAATCATCCCAATTGCGGTCAAAGATTCCAAGGGGAGAGAGACCGGCGAGATCCTCGGCTTTGACGAGGGTATCAGGGGAGACACTACGCTCGAGAAGCTGGCTGGTCTCAAACCAGCCTTCACGGAGAACGGCAAGATAACCGCAGGCAACTCTTCACAAATTACGGATGGCGCGTCGGCAGCACTGATCATGTCCGAATCAATGGCCAGCAAACTGAACCTGAGACCAAGGGCCCGGTTCGTAGCCTTTTCCCTTGCAGGCGTAGACCCCATTACCATGCTGACCGGCCCGATACCGGCCACCCGCAAAATTCTGGCCAACAGCGGCAAAGCCTTGGAAGACTTAGACCTCATCGAAATCAACGAGGCTTTCGCCTCGGTGGTGCTGGCATGGGAAAAAGAACTGAAACCAGATATGGATAAGGTCAATGTAAAT
This sequence comes from Actinomycetes bacterium, assembly GCA_021785315.1. The sequence goes on from JAJYFX010000286.1 coordinate 2,159, forward strand.
GGCGGGGCAATCGCTCTGGGGCACCCGCTTGGCGCCTCAGGTACGCGCCTACTTGCGACACTCCTGAATGAGTTGGAAAGAACGGGAGGAAGGTTTGGCCTTCAGACGATGTGCGAAGGGGGAGGACAGGCAAACGCCACGATAATAGAAAGGCTCTGAGCGCGCTACTGATATCTAGTCGCCAACCAAAAACCAACAGCCAAAAGAACCAGACCGCCGAGCAGGTACCAGTTCGATGCGCCGCCCGGAAGGATTGTCAGATAATTGACGATGATTAGAAGCACACCCAGGGCAAGGAATGCGAACATCGAGATCGGCACCCATTTCGGCGAGTGGTACGACTTTGGTCGCTCCGACTTGGGCGTGTATCTGCCTCTTGGCGCCTTGGCTTGCTTGGCCGCCTTTTCCTTCTTGGACGACTTGGATAAAATTTTAGGCCACTGAATCACACTGGCTAGGATAGTAGAGCACAGCCAGCAATGGGTTAATGCGGAGCAATTACCATTAAAAAATGGGGAAACGTGCTAGTAAAAGAACAAAAAATAGTCGTTATTGATAACTATGACTCCTTTGTGTACAACCTGGTCCAGTACCTGGGAGAATCCCGAGCTGAACCGATTGTCTATCGAAACGACAAGGTGACCGTGAAACAGGTACTGACGCTGGACCCGGACGCGATCCTCATCTCACCCGGACCTGGGATCCCGAGCCAGGCCGGAATTACCGAGGACCTTGTCCTGGCAGCGGCAGAATCTGGAATCTTCGTCTTCGGGGTATGCCTGGGTCACCAAGCCATCGCAGAGGTGTTCGGCTCCAAGGTGATAAGGGCGCCCTATCTGATGCATGGCAAGACATCGATGATACTCCATGACGGCAGAGGAGTATTCAAAGACCTGCCAAATCCGTTTAGAGCCACTCGCTACCATTCGCTCATCGTCGAAAAAGAATCGCTCTCCCCCGATCTTGAAATCACCGCAACCAGCGAAGACGGACTGATAATGGGCATAAGGCACAAAACGCTCCCGGTCGAGGGAGTGCAGTTTCATCCGGAATCCATATTTACTGACGCCGGAAGAGACCTAATCCAGAACTTCCTTGATTTATCGGGCAGATCGAGACCTGACCCACTGCTTTAAGGGTTACCCAGCAGGCGGAGCGGTCGTCGTCGTCGTACTTGGAACTGTAGTGGTTGTGGACGATGAAGGCGCCGTAGTCGTGGTCGAAGAACTCGCCCCTTGCGATACCACCATGTCGACCGGAGTATTGGGAGCAACGTTCGTGCCGGCCACCGGATTGGTCGAAACCACATCCCCACTTGGCACGGAAGGGGACGGCTGGTAAGTCACGGATCCCATCGTAAGATTGTGCGAGCCCAGGGTATTAGCGGCCTGAGCCAAAGGCTGGCCGACAACGTTGGGAACCGGCACCTGGGATGGGCCATTCGATACCCCAAGAGTCACGCTTGAACCTTTGGGAGTCGGGGTGTTCGCAGCGGGAGACTCCGAGAATACAGTCCCCGCAGTAGCGGGATTGGTCGAGTAATCGGTTGTTACCAGAAATCCGGCACCCAGTAGGGTCGACTCTGCTGAAGCCAAGGGCTGGCCGACAACGTTGGGAACCGGTACCTGCTGAACCCCCGAGCTAACTACCAGTGCAACCGTAGTTCCCTTTGTAACCGTGACTCCAGCATTGGGATTTTCTGACAGGACTGTCCCTGAGGATTCGTTTGAGGTCTGCTTGGTGACCGTTGACTTGAGTCCGGCATTTGTCAGGGCCGAAACCGCGTTGGCCTGGCTATCACCGACCACCGAGGGCACCTGTACAGTAA
>JAJYFX010000287.1 GCA_021785315.1 Actinomycetes bacterium
TATGAGCGAACAAGACTAATGGTGGCATCAACGATGACGTAAGCGGCAAGAAGGTAAAAACAAACTGAAAGGGCTCGCAACGCAAGACGTTCTTTCACCTCGTCAGGACCACCCGATCTAAGAAGGGCCCGGAGGCGAACTATGATGATAGTTGCGCTGACGATTTCGATGCCGGAGTCAAGACCGAATGAAGTGAGTGCAACCGAGGCTGCCACAATTCCACTGATGAGAGCTACGACTGCCTCAAGGGTATTCCAGACTAAGGTGGCGTACTCCAGTTTCACGGCCCGATTTGCCTCCAGTCCTACTGTATTTCGTCTGGTTCCTTTATTCATCAATGGGTGTCTTTCTCATGATCGAGGTGACCAACAGGTTCGAGCTGGAATGTTGAGTGTGTCACGTCAAAGTGGCCGGAGACACATGCCTGGATGTGGTCGAGAATATGGGGGATGTGACCATCGGAGAAGCAAGAGTCATCCACAACAACGTGAGCAGAGAGGGTGGGTAGGTCGGAAGTGATGGTCCAGGCATGTAAATCATGTACGTCGGATACATGGTCGGTACCAAGAATATGGGCTCGGATATCGCCTAGGTCAATGTCTTTGGGAGCAGCCTCAAGCAGAATTCGTCCTGAGGCTTTAAGTAGGCCCCAGGACGCTTTGAGCATCAGGACTACCACAAACAGTGAGGCTATAGCGTCGGCACGCTCGTATCCAGTAACTACGAGAATCACCCCCGCGATAACGGTAGCGATGAACCCGTAGAGGTCGGTGACGATGTGCTGGAACGAGCCCTCCACGTTCAGGCTCGACCGGTTAGCTTTGGATAACATCCATGCCGCGACAAGGTTCACTGCGATGCCGACTAGGGCGACGACCACCACAGTAAGTCCCTTGACTGCGCCTGGGTGAATCAGACGGCGAATCGCCTCGAAGGCAACCAGGGCAGACACGATCAGCAAGGTGATCCCGTTCCCTGCCGCTGAAAGTATTTCAGCACGTTTGAATCCAAACGTCCACTCTCCAACCGGCGACCTGGCAGCAAGACGAGCAGCCCACAACGACGCCCCGAGCGCTCCTGCGTCGGTGAGCATGTGCCCCGAGTCCGACAGCAAGGCTAATGACCCCGAGATCACCGCCGTAATTGTCTCAACTGTCATGAACGTGACGATCAGACCCAACGCGATTGCCAGGTACCGGGCATCAGCGTCAGCGGATACGCCATGGCTGTGCCCACCATGGTCGCCGCGATGGTGGGCATTGTTCCCATCTCCCTGCATATGCACGGACACAGTGGCACAATCGAATTCAGCGCTGTCTTGCCCGCCAGGGCTACCCACTAATCGCTCCTTCCACCGCTTCGGAACACATAATAGTGGTGTGACTAATATGAGCTAAGCCAATATCAAGGAGCAATCGTACGTGTCCATCAGCTAGCCGATAATAGGCCATTCGGCCCCTCCGATTCACAGAAACTACCCGATGAGCGCGTAACAACCGCAGGGCGTGGCTTACCGTGCTCTCACTCATGGAGGTCGCTGCCGCCAGATCACAGACACACAACTCTCCGGCCTCAAGCAATGCCACTAGTAGAGTAAGTCGGCTCTGATCGCCAAGAAGACCGAACGCATCGGCCAGATCTTCAAGATTATCGATGCTGGGAAGAGAGGCAACCACCTCTGCTACTTTGCCGGCGTCGATCATCCGAACACCGCAACTCTCATTACCTAACGAACCAGTGCCCATTACTAATATCTCCTCATATGTTCATATGATTATATATCAGCAGATGTGCGATACCCCCGTGACACCACTCCGCCCTAAAGGGCTGTGCTTCGGTGGCGCTGTTCACGCCACTCCGCCATCCATGATATGTGTGGTTGGCTTCACGGAACCGCCTTCAACCTTTCGGCCGAGAATTGGCTTACGCTTGCCCGTGCTGTTGTGGACTTTCGTCCCCGCAGGTCCTGCGGTCTTTGACTTGATCTGCGCTTGCGCCGAATCCTTAATGTTCTTTGCTGCGTTTCTGTCGGCATGATCCAAGTGGCCGCATGCGACGCAGTGGAATTTTCGACTGCAGCCAGGTCTGTTGGCTGGTGTAGGGCGACGCTCCGCACTCTGAGCATGTCGTGCTTCTGTCGGGTGCAGGGACGAGTGCTAAACGTGATCCGAACTTCGGACACTTGTACTACAACTGGCGACGACGTTCTCCATGGGCGTTGTCGAGGATACCTCGATTGATTCCCGCTTTCACGCCAACGTTGGTTCCAGGTGTTGTGACGGTCCCTTTAGCAGAGGCCGTCATGTCCTTTATCCGCAGGTCTTTAATACCGACGACGCCGTGGTTTTTGGCTACATGGGTGGTCAGCTTGTGGGTAAAGTCGTTCCGTCTCCGTGCTTGTCGGGCGCGTAAACGGGCGATCTCTTGAATGGCGCGCCGGAGCTTGGCTGAGTATCGGCCTTCGTTGTGGCGCTTGGCCCAGGTGATTTGGCGGGCCTTCCTGCGTTCTAATCCGACTAGACGCCGTTGTTCTCCTGGCCTAAGAGTTTTGGGCAGCATGCGCGGCTCTTCCTCGTCAGCGAGGAACGCTGAACATGCAATGCCGAAGTCTATCCCCGTAACGGGATTGCCATTAGGAGGGGCGGTTATGTTTCGAGAGGCAATTCCAAACGACACCTGCCATCCAGAACCAGGCGCGTAGGAGAATGTGGCGTTGCGGACTGTCCCGTCGATGGGGTGGTGACGACGAAACTTTCTCCAGCCGAGTTTCGGAATCCAGACCTCGGACCATTTTCGACTGACATGGCGCACGTCTATGGCTTGACCCGGCAGCGAGAATCGCAGCTTGGCTGTTCGTTTCTCGAAAGTCGGACGACAGGCGGTGTGATTGGGATTGAACCAGTTTGCGTATGCACGGTCGAGATCCTTTAAGGCGGCTTGGGCGGCTTGCGCCGGAAGGTCCGCCATCCATGCGAAGTCTTTCCTGGCCTGGGTCAGAAATGGGGCCTGATCTGATGCCCATAGAGTAATGCCCCGTCCTTGGTAGAGGTTCTCCCGATGGACCGGGACATTGCCAATAACTGGACTGTAAGGATGTTGGCAGGTGAACAATCCGAGGTATTCTACACCAAACGTTTCTTGCACAAAGATGGGCACGTTGTGTGGGTCGAGGTGTCGCGGTCGCTAGCGCGTGACGAGGCGAGCAAACCCCAATATTTTATAAATTCAGTTCGAGATATCACCGAAGAGCGCTCACTTCTAGCCCAGCTCTCTCACCAGGCGCTGCATGATCCGCTCACTGGACTTGCGAACCGTATTATGTTCGAGGATCGCCTCACTCAGGCACTGGCCAGGGCTTCTCGCGAGAACAAAAGACTGGCAGTGCTATTAATCGATCTAGATGAATTCAAAGATATAAATGACACCTTTGGCCACCAAGTCGGCGACGACCTCCTCGCAGAGGTTGCCCGACGACTCAAGCAGGCGACACGGGCAGGCGACACTCTATGCCGCTTTGGTGGTGATGAGTTTCTCTATCTCAGTGAAGGGCTGACGAACCATAGCGAGGCCGAAACAATTGCCGAACGCCTCCTTAGCGTATTTGATGAGCCGTTCATTATTGGGGAAGAGAGTCTCAGCCAAGCTGCGAGTATCGGGATTGCTACCTGTCAGGGAGGGAAGGGCTTCGTAGAACTTCTGCGGGACGCGGACACCGCTTTGTCTGACGCCAAGCGCCAAGGAAAGAATCGCTACACTGTCTTCCGCCCGGAAATGCACGATCAAGTATCCAATCGCATCGGACTAGTCCAAGAGCTGCGAAGGTCATTTGACTCAGATAAAATCTTGATGCACTATCAGCCGATTGTGGACCTTGCGACAAGTCAAACCGTTGGTGTCGAGGCACTCATGCGTTGGAACCATCCTGAGCACGGATGGGTACCTCCATATGTTTTTATCCCTCTTGCTGAGCAAAGCAAACTCATTTT
>JAJYFX010000288.1 GCA_021785315.1 Actinomycetes bacterium
AGTGCGGTCTGAATATTTAGCACGCAAGCTTGGAGCCAGAGCAGGGATACAAGAAGGCAGGGACGCCTGTATCTTTTGAGTTGTGGAAAACAAAATATATCGGGCCCCTGCCCTCACCGATTCTAGCGATATTTGCCGTGCGTCGGTAGGCATCAAAGCCGCCAATGTGTTGTTTTACAGACGTGTGGCACCTATCGCTGAGATCGCCATCGAGAGCGTTGTTTCAGATGTGTTATGAAAAGGCTGCGGTTCCCCCGCATTTATCAAAGAACGTCTCTTGGTTCGTTGCGTCGATCTTCCTTTGGGCATCATGCATGTGCAACTGACCGATGCCACCAGGCGAGGGCTTCATGGCCATTGCGCAGGGTTTTCGGTTTTAGAGCTTTTAGCGACAAAGACAAAGCGCTTAGTAACCAATGTGGATCTAGAGTTTCTGGACCAAGGCCGTAAAAGCGGTTGCGGCTTGTAGGGCGTTAACACCCCTCAATGTTCCAGATTCAGGCGTTAACACCCCTCAATGTTCCAGATTTAGGCGTTAACACCCCTCAATGTTCCAGATTCAGTTTATAATATAAACAACGATCGCAAGGAACGGAACAATAATGCCCGAGGCAATCCTATTGGCAAAAGATCATCCGAGATCGACACTTTCACGCCTCGTCAAGCAAGGTTCGATCGTGAGGATAGCCAGGGGTGTGTACGTCCGTTCCAAAGTTGATCCCGAAGGAGCCGTGGCAAGATACTGGCGGGATATCGTCGGTTATCTTGCACCAGAAGCTGTTATCACCGACCGTTCCGCTCGAACCGGCGGACCTGCGAACGGCGTTCTATACCTTGCAAGCCAAAGCAAATGGCGGGTCATTGAACTGCCCGGGATGAAGGTTGCCATACGTCCGGGGTTGAAGGCGATGGAAGGGGACGCCGCTCTCCCGTCTGGTATTTATTTGGCTTCCCGGCCACGAGCACTCCTTGAAAACAGCATGCCCAGCAGAAGCGTTTCGGGAATGCCCAGACGAACACTAACTGAAGCGGAGCTTGAAGATTGGATTGACAGGCTTGCCTACATCGAAGGGTCCGAGCGTCTAGTCCACTACCGTGAACAACTTGTGCATACGGCAGATATCCTCGGCATTTCCGGAGAAAACGTTGCACACCTAAAGCGGCTCATAGGTTCAGCGCTAGGAAGTCAGCAGGTAAAGGCTTCCCCGGCGGCACTGGATGCGAGACAGAAGGGGACTCCATACGATCCAGATAGGATTGCACGGTTTGGGATCCTCGCTGTAGAGCTGGCTAAACATGGAAACCAGAGCCATCCCGCCACCTACGGTGAACCCAAATGGCGCAACCTTCCCTTTTTTGAAGCCTACTTCTCGAACTACATAGAGGGCACTGAGTTCACGCTCGACGAGGCCCTTGATGTTGTATACGAGAACAAGATCCCCACTGGTCGACCTCAAGACAGCCATGATCTGATCGGGACGCATGAGATAGTAAGCGATCAAAGCGAGATGTCTCGCCTGGCGTCATCGGCTGACGAGTTCTTGGAGATACTACGATATCGGCACGCGATTGTTCTCGGTGGACGAAAAGAGAGCAATCCAGGTAGGTTCAAGCTGATGCCCAACAGGGCGGGACAAAGTCTTTTCGTAGACCCAACACTGGTAGAGGGGACGCTCCGGATGGGATTCGAGCGCTTGGGCACGCTTGATACGCCGTGGCAACGGGCGGCATACGTCATGTTTTTAGTCTCAGAGGTTCATCCGTTCGATGATGGGAACGGAAGGATGGCGAGGATAATGATGAACTCGGAACTGGTGGCTGGCAATCAGGCCAGGATCATCATACCAACAGTATTTCGTGACGACTACCTTGGAGGACTGCGGAGGTTCACCAGAGAAGACGATCCAGGCGTACTGACCAAAGCGCTTCGTTATGCACACGACTACACGGCTGGAATAGACTTCAGCGACATTCCCACCGCTACGTCCCAGCTCGAACAAACCCACGCTTTCGACGAACCTGATAGTCCGCGCCGTTTGATCCTGTACTCGCACGACGTATCAGATCTTTCAGCAAAGAGACGACGCGGGTCGTAGATAACCCGAAACATTCGCCACTGACTTGGGGACTTTGTCGATTCACCACGGTGGCGCCGGAGTGCGGATACCATGAATAGACAGCCATGGGTGGCATTGATCCTTTGATGACCAGGGGTCGTAATCAATGAGCGATGCAAATCATATCTCTGATGCAGCGTTCGCTAGAGATCCTATGATTGTTGACAATAGCGTAGCGGTCGAAGTGCTCCAATATTTGCTCACAGCAAATTTGGCCAGCCACGATTTGAATAGCAGGTCTACCAGAGCACAGATAGCGTCTAGGAGAACAATTTGCAGTGGCCGCCAATTAAGACACTAGGTCCTCTGCCCAGGCGTTAAATTAGCTCCTTTGACCTTGACCAAGCATGAGCAAGCATTAAATATGCCTAAATGTCAGATTTGATATGGGTTTTGCGCAGATCTCAGCATTGCAGACAGTATTTGTTGTTCTAATTGAGGTCCCTTCCAGCCAGTTAGCCAACGTTTGCTCCCTTCTATCTGCCACTGGCGCGCTGTAGTTAAGATTCTCTGGGGCTCATGCCAGTCATTGCGATCCTGGCAAGATTTTGCGCGGCAGCCAGCAAGTGAAAGTCAGCAGTCACCCTTGTAATTCCCCGCGCTTTGTCCCTGCGTCCGCCGTGAAGACACCGCGCGAGATAAGCTAACTTGCGTTCCGCCTTAAGGCAGGTCTCTCTGCAGTCTTGCCGAAAAGCCGAATCCACGAATATAAATCTGGCCTTGTGAAGCGGCCGTTGGAATTGGCCGACTTGAATAACGCGTCCCAATTTGGATTTGGCGCATGCTGGCACACGAGGATAGCCCTTGCAGCTCTTCTGCAGATCAAACTCGCTCAGTCTCGCGTTCTTTTGGAACTTATCCCAGTGGTGATTACAGCGGGGCAGATAACTTTCCCTTGTCGACCCGAAGGAGTTCAACGGTGTGCCTCCAATTTCTAATCACCGACCTGCCTCGCGCGCGGCTCTAAAAACTCGTTGGTATCCTTCTGGCCGACAACAAAAATTTGCTTGAGCGCCTGTCGTTCCAGGATAAAAAGCTGCGCCACCAGCATCAGACACAGATCCCGGCGCTCCTACTATCCCAACTCAGTAAGGCCCGAATCTTTTACAAACGGAACGCCCTGCTTGTAACGTCCGCCTTCTGGGAGCTTTCTGAAACCCGTCCTCAGTTTCTAGACTTCATGCTTTCCTTGGGCTCGGTTTCCCGTACCCACAATCAATTGTGGATGACGCGATAACTGATGCCCGGAGACCCAATCCCCCATTAACCTCGACGTCTACTTCTTGAACATTGTCTTTCCGATACTGACGACAACCATTCGGCGGATCAGGCGGCAAATTCAGGGCCGCGATTTGAGCACGACGTGCAATGTATTGCCAGGGAGATTCGAACTATAGTTTTTGCTGGAACCGGTTAAATAGATATTTGCGGATGGCCGACTTCGGCAGACAGCCCATTACCGGAATGTCGAGGCTGCGGTATGACGAAAAGTCATCGCCTAAGTGCAACAGATGGTTCCGCGGCTAGCCTCCAATTTGAAGATATACCCCAGGTCCAGGAGACATGTCTGATGGAAGAATCAAAACAGATCGATTCGAAGAAGGATCAGGCGGCAAAGAACCGCGTGCCGCTAATCAGCTTCGGGAATACCGGATTAACAGTATCTCGCGTTGGATTCGGAGGCATGGAGCTTGCTGGCCTCCCCCGGGCGCCTGATCTCTCAATTTCCCAAGCTACCAATCTTGTACATGCCGCAATGGACCTGGGCATTAATTACTTCGACACCTCAATCGATTACGGCAACAGCGAGGAGGTTCTGGGCATAGCACTGCGTAAACGACGCGACCGAGTGGTCATAGCTTCG
>JAJYFX010000289.1 GCA_021785315.1 Actinomycetes bacterium
AAGACAGGGACGCTTGTATCTTTGAATTGTGAAAAACGAAAAATATAGCGTCCCCCTTCCTAACCGATCCTAGCGATATTTGCAATGGATTGGTAGGTCTCAAAGACATAAGAACCCTGTTTTATAGACGACCAGGTCCGATTGCTGAGATTGCCATTGAACAGATGTTTGGTGAGCTGAGTTGCAAAAGCTGCGGTTCACGGGCATATGTCAAAGACCGCCCCTGGGTGTCTTATGTCGATCTCCCTTTTGGCGGCACACCTACGAGACTTCTGTGGAAAAAACATCCCATGGTCTGTCGTAATGATGACTGTGAAACAAAGACCTGGACCATGGGGGATCACCGGATTTCAGCTCTAGGTTGTTTTCTTTCACCACCAGGGCAGGCAATGAATTGCCCCGAGTTTCTTGGTTATGTTGAATTCGGCATAACCAAGATTCCCGGGGCGTATCACTCTAACGATCCTGGAAGGATAGAGCGCCCCGCCTGAGCAGTGCGCTCCCAAGTTAGTGCCCATTGGTCACAGTGAAGTCACGTCGTACCCAGGATGGACGAGGGACTACCCGCTGCTAGCGGGTAGTCCAATTCGAAAGCTGCTGGCGTCCATCGGTGGTGTGGATGATGCCGACAGATTGCTTAAGGTCAAGCCTCTAACGTTTATGGTACGCAAAACTACTGAGCCGATATGCTCTCGAGATTAGCCCTTCGAATTCGAAAGCGCCGTGCCGCCCGAACCGGAGGCTTGTACAAATGAGCTTCCATTCCATTCCGTCATGTATATGTCCGAAATGGACAGTCCGTGATGGTGCACCTTAGAAGTATTGTAAAAACCAAACGCTCCCGGGACATTATGAAGGTTCTGCATATAGTTCAGAATCTGGCTTGCGGTCGCGTTTACGCCAATTTTCTGAAGTGCACCAAGAACTAGTTGTGCCGGATCCCATGCCAAAGCGTATGGGTTCCCAGGATGTCCTCCAATGGATGTAATCGCTTGATCAAAGGACGTGACCTGAGCTCTAACCTGCGCATTCGATATGTCTGCTGGTGGCAAATAGAAAGGTGGCGTTGGGAAATAGGTATGCTTTGGCATCACTGATTGAAAATGTTTTAGCGCTGCCTGGCTAGCATTTCCATTATCGGTAATGGTTGGGATACTTTCCATCCCGAGTTCTGACATGCCATTGAGCGCCGTCCCTAGCGGGCTGCCGGTAGTCCAAATAATTAACGCCTGGGGATTGGCGGCCTTGATGATGGACAACTGGGTTGTCGCTGATACCGCAGTTGGATCCCACGATTGGTGAGCCACCAGGTGCATCGAAGAGAACTGGGGAAGTTTCAAAGCGTCGACTAACGCTTGGTAGCCTTGGACACCAGTGGCGTCGGTTGTAGTTATTATCGAGATGTTGTCGAAGCCCTTCGACTTAAGAAATGTCAGGTATGCCTCGGCATCCATAATCAGCGGGGTGCCAGCCGAGAAAATCATACTCCCAGGCTTTGGGCTGTCTATAGGAGACAAATCATAAATGAACGGACCAGTTGCCCCAGCAAGTGCGGCAACCGCATGGTCAGGTGCGGCTATCGAACCAACCAGAAGAAGCGGTGCTCCAGAGCTTATTATTGGCGTTGCAAGGGAGACCGCCACTGTTGGACTGGTCCTGTTGTCCTCGATCTCAAACTTAACTGGATGCCCATGAATACCACCTTTAGCATTGACCTGCGCAGCAAGCGCATCTAATGCCTTAGCTTCTCGACTTCCCAAGGTGGACCCCGCACCAGTTATCGAAAGGATCGCATGAATAACATACGGACTTTGTGAATTCGCAGTCGTGCTTGCAGCGCCAGAAGACTTCACCGCTGTGGCTGCGCTCGTGCCACAGGCCGCCATGACAGCTCCCAGCAACACTACCGATCCAAGCATTCTGAACCTCTTGGTCCGCCTTTTTAATAGCGCGCCACTTGAAGTTCCCATCTCTACACCCCTCTATCCTCAGACGAAATCGTCGAAACTTTTCTCACAGTAACCAAACCTGCCGGATCAACTGTCGAGTGGAAACCTTTTCGTTTCACTGACACCCGACAAAATAAATCGCAACTGGAGTTCACTGCGAAGGGATTCTGCCGTGCTCGAGCATTACGCTTTAGTAAATGGCGAAGGTACCATAACCACCTGGTCGGCAATTTGAAGCGCATTTAGTCGAGGAGAGTGAATTGGACGACGAGAAGGTTCGACTTTTCGTTAGCTGTTTGAAGCATGGATCACTTCGGCAAGCAGCCAAGGAAAACTTCATTTCGGAACCGGCGCTCAACAACAAGCTTCGTACCCTGGAACGTGAACTGGGAGTCACCCTGTTCGAACGAACCCCGAGAGGAATAACCCTCACGTCTGAAGGCAAAGTTTTTGCCGCTCTGGTGCCTAGACTGCTGGGTGTATCGCAAGATATTCGAAGCGCGATGAATCCGGACAAGCCGGTCACGGAGCTTTTGATTGCGGCGACGCCTGACTTAGCTAGCCTAATCCTTCCTCAATTTCTCGCATATTTGAGCAATAATTCCCTCCAGACTGCAACTGGCGTCGTCGTTTGCCATCCCCCGGAAATGATTCAGGGCCTTCAGTCTGGCAGATTCCACATCGGCTTGCTTCATACAGTTGACGAGCTTCCTAATCTCTCATGCCAACTGCTTTTTGAGGAGCGGCTGACATTCATTGGGGGAGAACCTCTGGGCCCTATAGCCATTGAAGAAATTCAAAGTTGGAAGCTTTACGCCCCGGTCAAAGAATATCTGGCCTGGCGACTGATTGAATCGCTATTCGAGGAACACCGGGTGTGGCCCAAAGCTATCGTTCACATAAACCACCCTCTGTTAGTGGCGCAGATTGTCGCAGCTCAACCTCGAATGCGGGGAATCGTAGCCGAGGGCACGCTCTCGAGGTCGCAGTCGAAGGGATTGAAACCGCCATTTCCGATTGAGATCACAGACGCAGATCTGCCAATACTGCCAACTTATGTCATTTGGACAAATAGGAACCATTCTCAGGATGTCACCAGATTCCTGGAGCTTCTGGTAGATTTCGTTTCCCGCCGAAAATTACGCCCTCATAGCCAGTGATAACCGCCAAGCCAAAATTCCATCGGCGTGAAAGACTCAAAACTTATGATTCGAGAAACTTTCGAGTCGAGTGCAACGAATATGTTTGCACCTGCGCTAGAGCTCGGTCAAGCCTAAGTAATTTGGAAACGCTTTGATCGAGTCTCGCGTGGAGGTCCCTTGCTTATGTCCAGTTGTATTCGAAGGTGTAAGGATAAGACCGGGAACGGATTCCTGTCCGAGAATCAGCTTCGCAGCATGCCAGCGACGAAGGAAGAACTCTCCGAATGACCAATCCAACTGGGTCCGTATCAATACAACTAACACTTTTGGGAACGGGCACTCCCATCCCTGATCGAGATCGTCACGGACCTAGCCAGTTCATCGAAATCGCTGATGATGTCATATTGGTCGACTGCGGGCCGGGCACATTGCATCGGCTCTTGGCAGCCAGTCCGAACTTCAAAGCTATTAAGTACATTTTCCTAACCCATCTGCACTCGGATCATATATCAGGGCTAGCTGACTTTCTCTGGGCCGGCTGGATAGCTAGGTGGTGGACCGTGCCACCCGTACTAGTTGGGCCTCCCGGGACGGAAGAATTCGTGGATCGCATGCTCTACGCATACGAGGAAGACATACGACTCAGGACTGCAGAGGGTTCCGTTACTTTGAGTGGCCTGCGTCCGGAGATCTACGAGATAGACGACGGTTGGACGGCAACACATGATATGTGGTCAGTCACGGGATTCAGAGTTGACCATTTTCCAGTCAAGTACGCCTTCGGGTACCGTTTCGAATCTCAGGACAACGTCCTAGTGATCTCGGGTGACACCCGCATGTGCGAAAACCTGCAGAAATACTCCGAGAATGCGAACATATTGG